>JAYUHI010000197.1:0-11555 GCA_043767095.1 Bacteroidota bacterium | reverse complement strand
AAAACGATACATCTATCCCCAAAGAAGCCACCAACTTAGTGTACATGTGTGTGGCTGATACCAACCGCTACATAGACTCCAATATTATTTACTCCATTTTCAGAAAGCGGCCCAAGCGGGCAGACGTATATTGGTTTCTTCATGTTGACACCGTGGACAGCCCCTTCACCAGCAAGTATTCCGTGACAACAGTCATCCCGAAAAAATGTTTCTTCATTCGGATTAAGCTTGGCTTCAAAGCCGACCACCGGGTGAATTTATTGTTCAATAAGATTCTTCACGAAATGACAGAGAATGCTGAGATAGACATCGTTAGCCATTACGATTCTCTGCGCAAGCACAGTATGCCTGCCGACTTTAAATACATCATCCTTCACTCGCTCGCCTCAGTTGACAGTGAGATTTCCACGTTCGATAACCTGATCATTCAAGGGTACCGGTTTATTAAAAGCTGGAGTCTATCTACCGAGGAACAATATGGCCTTGAGTTGGCCAATGTGGAAGTTGAGACCGTTCCCATCATGGTGGGCCCTCAGGCCAAAGTAAAAATCAAGCGTGAGCATGAAGAGAAAGCGATGGAGAAAGAGCAGAGGTATCAACGCGAAGTAGAGTCTCAAAAACTTCCATAGCAGTCGGGAAGTTTCTTATCACTTCCTTAATGTTACTCGCGAGTGCAACACGTACAGGTGTAAGTAATCTTTCGAAAATATTTTGTCCATGTATTTGGTATATTCATTTTAATCATGTTTAACTTTGTGTAAACTTTTTAAATGATTTTTTTTCTAACTCAAACCACTACGAGCATTGGAAAAAATATACACCCTGATTGAGACCCTCGGTCTCCACCCCACGTTGGTTCTCAACCTGCCATCTATGGCTAACCGACCCAGCCGACCTCGAAGGCAAATCCGAATCTGATACAGTCAGTTACTAAACTGACTTCAGGCATTGGCCCAGGGCTGATGCCTGCGTGTAGCGCCTCAGGCGTCACACACTTTAATCATTCGTTCACACTTACAATATAAAGCATTGGACAATAACATAATTGTCCGGGAGGCAATCCTGGACGACCTGCAATTTGCGGAAACAATTACCGAAGAGATGGCTGAGTCGGCCAAGGCAAGGGGCACAGGTATTGCCAGGCGCTCCGCGGAATATATCCGAAAGAAAATAGAAGAAGGCAAAGCGGTTATTGCGACTACTGCCGATGGCGCCTGGGTTGGCTTCTGTTATATCGAAGCATGGGAAGACAGCCAGTATGTAGCCAACAGCGGACTCATCGTCTCCCCTGCTTTTCGCAAGGGTGGTGTAGCCCGCGAAATCAAGAGGAAAGTTTTCGAACTGTCGCGTAAGCGTTACCCGGATGCCAAGATCTTTGGGCTCACCACTGGGCTTGCCGTGATGAAAATTAATTCAGAGCTCGGTTACGAGCCGGTAACCTATTCTGAACTGACCAACGATGAGAAATTCTGGAAAGGCTGCCAGAGTTGTGTGAACTACGAAATACTGATGAGTAAGAACCGAACGAACTGCATGTGCACCGGCATGTTGTTCGATCCCGTTGAGGCGGCAAAAAAGCTGGCTGAAAAATCAAAAACAATTGTGACTGAAGCAGGAATGGTTGAGCATCATAAGAAACGAGAGTTCGCAGGCAATTTTAAGCTTTTCTTGCGCTGGGTGCAGTTCAAGCAGTTTGTGTTACTCAAGGCATTCGGTAAAAAGCAGGAAGGAGAGCATCCTGAAGGAGAAAAGAAAAACTCGTTGTTTAATCTGTTCTTCTTTTGGTAGTTTTTTTTGAGGAAGAACACAATCATGTCAAATAACATAAAAGAAAATTCGAGCGTCACCCCCTCTCCTTCGGAGAGGGGGCCGGGGGGTGAGGCCAGGAAAATTCTATTAGCCTTCAGCGGTGGGCTGGACACTTCTTATTGCGTAAAGTATCTGAAGGATGATTTGAGTTATGAAGTCCATACCCTTACGGTGGATACAGGTGGATTCAGCCCAGATGAGGTTTTAAAGATTGAGCAACGCGCCAACGATCTGGGGGTGGCATCACACCATACCATTGATGTAACGAAAGAGTACTACGAAAAAATAATTCGCTTCCTCATTTTCGGAAACGTGTTGAAGAACCAAACCTATCCGCTTAGTGTAAGCGCTGAACGGATGGTGCAGGCGTTGGCTGTCGCCCGATACGCCAGGGAAATCAATGTGTTAGCCGTTGCTCATGGAAGCACAGGTGCCGGCAACGACCAGGTGCGATTTGATATGGCTCTCAACATTCTGGCTCCTGGCCTTGAAATCATTACTCCTATCAGAGATCAACGCTTGTCTCGTGAAGCCGAGATTGAATATCTGAGGAAGAAGGGAGTTCAATTCAATTTTGAAAAAGCGAAGTACTCCATCAACCAGGGCATTTGGGGGACATCCGTTGGCGGAAAGGAAACACTAAACTCGCTGGGTATGCTTCCCGAGGAGGCATGGCCCACTCAAGTAACAAAGTCCGGTTCAGAGAAAGTTATTATCACTTTCGAAAAGGGGGAGCCGGTTGCCATCAACAATAAAAAGTTCACTCATCCGGTAGAAGCCATTAAGGCCCTTCAACAACTGGCCGGACCATTTGGTATTGGTCGCGACATTCATGTGGGTGATACCATCATTGGGATAAAAGGCAGGGTTGGATTTGAGGCAGCGGCTCCAATGTTAATTATCAAGGCACATCACGCCCTGGAAAAACATGTGCTCACCAAGTGGCAGCTTTCATGGAAAGAACAACTCGCTCAATTCTATGGCAACTGGTTGCATGAAGGCCAGCACCTTGATCCGGTGATGCGCGACATTGAGGCCTTCTTACAAAATTCCCAGCAACATGTATCTGGTGATGTTCACATTGAATTGCATCCTCATCGGTTTCAAATCCTTGGCATTGAATCGCCATACGATTTAATGAGTGCTAAGTTTGGAAAATATGGGGAGGAGAATTTAGGCTGGACTGGTGAAGACGTAAGAGGCTTTACAAAAATATTCGGTAACCAAGTGGCGATTTACGAGGCTGTTAAAAAGGCGTCAAACAAAGAAAGATAAATTGTTACCTAAGGATTATATTCAACGCTCACCCCCTCCTTCTAAGGAGATGGCATCTAAAAAGCTGAACATGAATGTGCTGGTTTTTTCACCTCACCCCCAACCCCTCTCCAAAATGGAGAGGGGAGGAGTACTGTCACCCACGGCAAAAATAACAAAAGTGGGCACCCCTCTCCGCCCCGGAGAGGGGCCGGGGGTGAGGACAAGCACAAGTTCATTGGTACAGGAGTCTGGGGTGATGCCGATCAAGTCTGGAATTATTGGCGGTGCAGGTTACACGGGTGGAGAAGTAATTCGCATTTTATTAAACCATCCCCACGTAGAACTTGCCTTCATCCATAGCAGAAGTAATGCTGGAAAACAGATTCATGCAGTTCATCAGGATTTAACCGGAGACACTGACATCAAGTTTACCAATACGCTCGCTGATTGTAATGTTCTATTCCTTTGCCTTGGTCATGGCGAAAGCAAAAAGTTTTTGGAAGAAAATAAAGTGACGCCATCAACCAAGGTAATAGACCTGAGCCACGACTTTCGCCATGGTGAAAAAATTGGTGATCGTGAGTTCGTGTATGGGTTGCCGGAATTCCAAAGAGAGGAGATCAGAAAAGCGAATAACGTTGCAAATCCAGGATGCTTCGCAACCACAATTCAATTAGGATTATTACCCCTGGCAAAGGCTGGATTATTGACTGAGGTGCATACAACAGGAATTACTGGCAGTACCGGTGCGGGACAAAAACTTCAGGATGCAACTCACTTTACCTGGCGCGCAAACAATGTTTCGGCTTACAAAACCCTTTCTCATCAACACATGAATGAAATCAACCAAACGTTAAAAAAACTTCAGCCCCAGTTTGATGAGGCGCTGCATTTTGTTCCGTGGCGGGGCGATTTTACAAGAGGAATTTTTGTGACTTCTGTTCTCTCCAGTTCGCTTTCGCTGGACGAGGCGAAGAAACTCTATCGCGAATTTTATTCCGGCCATCCGTTCACTTTTGTTTGCGAGGAGATGGTTGATATAAAACAAGTGGTGAATACCAACAAGTGTTTAATCCATTTGGAAAAAATCGGGAATAAGTTGGCCATTCATTCAGTTACAGATAATCTTTTGAAAGGCGCCAGCGGACAGGCAGTTCAGAATATGAATTTAATGTTCGGCTTTCCGGAAGATGCCGGGTTGAAATTGAAGGGAAGTGTTTTCTAATTTCAAATTTCTACTTTCATATTTCAACATCACCAATTTACCATTAACTCTTAATCAACACAATGAACATAGCAATTTTAGGCGGAGGAAATTTAGGAGTAGCCATTGCTCAGGGTATCGTGAAAGCTAAAGTGGCGAAAGCCAACCAGGTTTTTATCACCCGCAGACATTTGGCAAAACTGGATGACATCAGGAAGCAAGGGTTTAAAATCACGACAAATAATGTTGAAGCTGTGAAAGCATCATCAATCATCATGCTCTGCGTGCAGCCTAAACAATTAACGGGACTTCTTCAGGAAATCAGTGGGGCTTTGGATAAGAAAAAGCATCTTTTGGTTTCTACCATCACCGGTGTGGCCATGGAAGAGATCGCTTCGAAGTCCCCCGGAAATATTTCCATCATCCGCGCCATGCCCAACACAGCTGTGGCCATTGGTGCATCCATGACTTGTCTCTGCACAACCAATGCATCCGACAAACAAATGGAATCAATCCAAAATATTTTTAATGCGCTCGGTCAAACGCTGATCATTGAAGAGCGGTTGATGAAAGCAGCAACCGTTCTGGCTGCCAGCGGCATTGCATTTTTTATGCGATACTTAAGAGCAGCAACCCAAGGCGGCATTCAATTGGGATTTGATAGTGAAGAGGCTCAACTCATTGCCGGCCAAACTGCGAAGGGGGCGGCCATGTTATTGCAGCAACTTCACTCCCACCCCGAAGTAGAGATTGATAAAGTGACAACCCCCGAAGGCTGCACCATTGCAGGCTTAAATGAAATGGAACATCAGGGGTTGAGTTCTGCACTTATAAAAGGAATTGTGGCATCGTATGAGAAGATTAACAGCATAAGGAAATAATTTCCCGTTACCAATTACCGGTTGCCGGTGCCTGGTAACTTGCAACCGAAAATCTAAAATCTTAAATCTTAAATCACCAATGAAGTTATTCGATGTTTACCCCCTCCTTCCCTTCGAGCCGGTGAAAGGTGATGGCTCCTGGATTTGGGATAGTGCTGGAAACAAATACCTCGATCTGTATGGCGGACATGCGGTAATTTCTATTGGCCATCAACACCGCTATCAAGTGCAGGCGATTAAAGAACAATTGGATAAGATTTCTTTTTATTCGAACTCGGTTCAAAATAGTTTGCAGGAACGGCTCGCGGAGAAACTCGGCAAAGTCTCCGGTTATGAATCGTATAATTTATTTCTGACCAACTCTGGCGCAGAATCAAATGAGAACGCCTTGAAGCTTGCTTCGTTCGTAACGGGTAGAAAAAAGATAATTGCCTTCCAGAAATCCTTTCATGGAAGAACATCTGGGGCGGTTGCCATTACTGATAATCCCAAAATAAATTCTCCATTCAATCAAGGACATGACGTTGTATTTGTTCCGTTAAATGATGACCACGCTTTTGAAGCCGTGATAGATTCGAAGACGGCAGCTGTTATTATTGAAGGTATCCAGGGTGTTGCTGGTATTCACGTTCCATCAAATGATTTCCTCCATTACATCGCACGAAAGTGTAAAGAAAACGGAGCCCTTCTTGTTTTAGATGAAGTACAATCAGGTTATGGCCGGACAGGAAAATTCTTCGCGCATCAACATGCCAGCATTCAACCCGATATTATAACTACTGCGAAAGGAATGGGAAATGGTTTTCCTATCGGAGGAGTCTTGATTCATCCTGACATAAAACCGTGGGCTGGAATGTTGGGGACAACATTCGGAGGCAATCATTTAGCATGTGTGGCCGCGCTTGCCGTGCTTGAAGTTATCGAAAGACAAAACCTGCTGATTAATGCTCAAACAATTGGTACTTATTTGATTGAACAACTTACGAATTTAAATTTTCCTGGAGAAGTGAGAGGCATGGGATTGATGATTGGTTTCGATGTGCCCATCGAAAAACAAAACCTAAGAAAAGAACTCATCTTCCAACACAGAATATTAACGGGCGAAGCCAAGCCCAATGTCATCAGGCTATTGCCATCATTGGCCATTTCAAAACAGGAAGCTGATATTTTTCTTCAGGCGCTGACGGCACAATTAAATCCTGTAGTGGTGGCATGAAAAAGTTTATTTCAGTTTCCGATGCAGGCTCCATCCCAGGTTTAATTCAATCCGCATTGAATTTTAAGGCATCGCCACATTCGCAAAAGCAACTTGGCCAAAACAAAATAATCGGTTTGCTTTTTTTGAATCCTAGTTTGAGAACCCGAATCAGCACACAAGTGGCAGCCAAAAACCTCGGCATGGAAACGATCGTGTTCAATGCCGACAAAGATGGCTGGCAATTGGAATTTGAAGATGGCGCCATCATGAACGGTAACTCCACAGAACATGTGAAAGAAGCTGCGGCCGTCATTGGCCAGTATGTTGACATACTTGGTGTTCGCTCCTTCCCTACCCTGGCCGATCGCGAAAAAGATTACAGTGAGTATGTTATTAACTCGTTCGTAAAATATTCCGGTGTGCCGGTCGTGAGTTTAGAAAGTGCCACACTCCATCCACTTCAAAGTTTGGCTGATCTAATTACAATCGAAGAGTTTCGGTCGCGCGGTGGCGGTTCCCCCTTCGGCCTGCCTGCCGGACAGGCAGGGGGTCAGGGGGCCGCGCGGTGGCCCAAAGTTGTCCTCACCTGGGCTCCCCATGTAAAAGCATTACCACAGGCCGTACCTAATTCATTTGCCCAATGGGTAAATACCTGGGGCGAGGCCGACTTTACCATCGCACATCCCGAAGGCTATGACCTCGATGAAGAATTTACCAAGGGCGCAACCATCACACACGATCAGGATGCTGCATTACGAGGGGCTGATTTTGTCTACGTTAAAAACTGGTCGAGTTATAAGGATTACGGTAAGATTCTGAATTCTGATCCTTCGTGGATGATCACCAATAAAAAAATAGAGCTGACCAATTCGGGGAAAGTAATGCATTGCCTTCCTGTGAGAAGAAATTTGGTGATTGCTGATGAGGTGTTGGATGGGCCACAATCTATCGTGGTGCAACAGGCGGGGAACAGAGTGTGGGCAGCGATGGCGGTGTTGAGGGAGTTGCTGGAAGATAGAAGTTGAAAGTTGAAAGTTGAAAATAGATGAATAAACTATACGTTATAAAAATCGGGGGTAATGTGCTGGATGATGAAATTTCATTGTTGGGTTTTCTGAAAGACTTTGCTGCGATTCAGGAACCCAAAATCCTGATCCATGGAGGCGGCAGCATTGCAACAAAAATTGGTGATAAACTTGGCATTGAGTCTAAGTATGAAAAAGGACGAAGGATTACGGATGCCCAAACCCTTGATTTGGTCACGATGGTTTACGGTGGTTTACTGAATAAACAACTCGTTGCCCGACTGCAGGAATTGGGCTGCAATGCCATGGGCTTTACTGGGGCTGACGGCAATCTTATTAAAGCAACCAGACGACCTGTTGCAGAAACAGATTTTGGCTTTGTGGGTGATATAACAGCGGAGAGCGTTAACTCTTCGCTTCTGTTTTTTCTCCTCAAACAGAATCTGATTCCAGTCTTCGCCCCTCTCACGCACGGCAGCGGCACCTTATTAAACACGAATGCAGACACCATTGCCTCGGTTATTTCAGTTTCGCTCAGTAAACATTTTGATGTGCGATTAATTTATTGCTTCGAAAAAAGGGGAGTGCTAATAAATGTGGACGATCCAAACTCAGTTATCACACTTCTCGATAGTTCACTGTATGCGCAACTATTATCAGAAGGCAGTTTTCAGGATGGCATTTTGCCAAAACTGGAGAATGCGTTCTCCGCGATTCAAGCCGGAGTGAAAGAAGTGCTGATAGGTGATGCGCTTGATCTTTTAAGAAATATTTCAAATCAAACTATAGGAACTTTAATCACAAAATAAGTTACCGGTTGCCGGTTGCCAGTCACTGGAAACTGGAAACCGGGAGCTAAACACGAAAATATTTTGAGCACACAATCTTTATATCAAAAAGTAATTGGTCTATTAAACGACCTCATCTCCACGCCATCGTTCAGCAAAGAAGAGGATAAGACTGCGGCAATTATTAAAAGATTTCTGCAAGCCGAGGGTGCAGCGGTTAATCGTTACTTAAATAATATCTGGGCAGTAGGAAACCATTACAATCCTCTCCTTCCCACGTTACTCCTCAATTCACATCACGACACAGTAAAACCTAATCCCGGCTATATCAGAAATCCTTTTCAACCGTCTGTTGTGAATGGAAAACTTTTTGGACTGGGCAGCAACGATGCGGGCGGGCCACTGGTATCGCTCATTGCCACCTTTCTTCACTTCAATGCTAAGGCTGATCTGCCTTTCAACATTGTTTTAGCGGCAACTGCCGAAGAAGAAATTTCAGGACACAATGGAATAGAATGCATTTGGGATAAGTTGCCGAAAATAGATTTTGCGATTGTTGGTGAACCCACATTAATGAAGATGGCCGTTGCTGAAAAAGGTTTGATGGTTTTGGATTGTATTGCCAAGGGAAAGGCCGGCCACGCAGCGCGCGAAGAAGGTGAGAATGCTTTATACCAGGCGATTGATGATATCAGTTGGTTTAGAAATTATCATTTCGAAAAAATATCAGATACTCTTGGGCCGGTGAAAATGAGCGTGACTATTATTAATGCAGGGCAAGCTCACAATCAGGTGCCACCTGAATGTCACTTCACTGTTGATGTGCGCGCCACCGACTGTTACTCACTTGAAGATATTCTGGAAACCATTCGAGCCAATATCAAATCTGAAGTGCAGCCCCGTTCCCTCCGGCTTCGCCCGAAAGGAATCGACAAAAACCATTCACTCGTGCTTGCGGCCAACAAGTTAGGAATCGAAAAATATAGTTCACCCACCACATCCGACCAGGCATTGATACCGGTGCCTTCGGTGAAAATGGGCCCAGGTGATTCAGCGCGTTCGCACACAGCGGATGAATTTATTTATCTCAAAGAAGTAGAAGAAGGAATTGACAGGTATATCAAAGTAATAGAAAATTTACAGTAATTTTGATAAAATATTACAGTCATGAAACAAATAACGATTATGGTTCCAGACGAAAAATATCCCTTCACTCTGGATTTAATCAACAATTTAAAATTTGTTAAGACAGTCAAGCCAACCGTTTCCACAGGCAAGGCAAAATTCCTGAAAGAGTTTGCCGAGGCTATTGAAGAAGTTAAGCAAATTGAAGCCGGTAAAAAAAAGGGCATCCCGCTTGAAGACCTTCTGAATGAGTTATAAAATAACTGCCATCTCGACCTTTTTAAGAGAAGCAAAGAGGTTAGGAAAAAAATATCCTTCCCTGAAAAAAGAAATTGAAATTCTCTCAAATCAACTAAAAGAAAACCCGCTAACAGGAACACCATTAGGAAAAAATTGCTTCAAAATAAAATTGGGCATTGCATCCAAAGGAAAAGGTAAATCAGGTGGGGCAAGAATAATTACCTGTGTGATTTTTATCAGTCGAAGCGTTTACCTGCTTTCCATTTACGATAAATCGGAACGCGCTGATGTCAGCGATAAAGAACTTCAAATTCTCTTGAACTCTTTCAACCATTGATTGGTGAAACTCTGGCAAAAATCTAAAGACTCCCTCGAAGCCGTTACCCGGTTCACCTCCGGCAATGACCGGCAAATGGATATGTACCTGGCTAAGTATGATGTGCTGGGATCGGTGGCCCACATTCAAATGCTTGAATCAGTTGGGTTGCTGCAGAAGCAGGAGCTATCAACGCTCAGCGATGAATTAAAAAAGATTTACAAAGAAATTGAATCTGGAAATTTCAAAATTGAATCAGGCGTTGAAGACATTCACTCGCAAATAGAACTTGAATTAACCAAACGACTGGGCGAGGTGGGAAAGAAAATCCACAGTGGCCGCTCACGCAACGACCAGGTGCTGGTGGATATCAAACTTTATCTTCGGGCAGAAATTCAATCGCTTACTACTGAAATTAAAAACCTGTTCGATCTGCTGATTGCTAAAAGCGAAGAACATAAAGACAAATTGCTGCCGGGTTACACCCATTTTCAAATGGCTATGCCTTCTTCATTTGGGTTGTGGTTTGGGGCTTACGCGGAGAGCCTGACCGATGATTTAATTACCCTGCAAGCGGCTTACCGGATTGTGAATAAAAATCCGATGGGCTCAGCAGCAGGTTACGGTTCATCCTTCCCCCTCAATAGAAAGATGACCACCGAACTCCTGGGGTTTGATGACTTGAATTACAATGTGGTTTATGCTCAAATGGGCCGTGGAAAAACGGAACGCATTGTTGCACAGGCGATAGGTAATGTAGCCGCAACCCTTGGCAAATTGGCGATGGACCTGGTGTTATACCTCAACCCTAATTTTAGTTTTATCAGTTTCCCGGATGAGTTAACTACCGGCAGCAGCATTATGCCGCATAAGAAAAATCCGGATGTTTTGGAAATCATCCGCGCGCGGTGCAACCAGCTTCAATCCATCGCAAATGAAATTTCTTTGGTCACAACCAACCTCCCCTCCGGCTACCACCGCGACATGCAGGTGTTAAAAGAAATTATATTTCCTGCTTTCCAAACCTTGAAAGATTGTTTGCAGATGGCGGGGCTGATGCTCACCAACATTCAAGTGAAAGATAATTTACTGAATGAGGAAAAATACCAATACTTGTTTAGTGTGGAGGAAGTAAACAAGTTGGTGCTTCAAGGTGTTCCCTTCCGCGATGCTTATAAACAGGTGGGCAAACAAATAGAGGAAGGCAATTATAAACCCAACACCGAACTACACCACACGCACGAGGGAAGTATTGGAAATCTTTGTAATGCTGAAATAAAAATGAATTTTGAGAAGGTGATGACGGAATTTGGATTTGAGAAGGTGGAGAAGGTGTTGAAAAATTTGGTGTTGTAGTGACCTTGATACCAAAGTAGGATTGAAACCTTCGCTAATCAGGCACCTGCATGTCGGATTAGCGAAGGTTTTGAGGAAAGGGCTTCGGCAATTTAAATGTTATCGGCAACCATTGGGGACACTGCTAACTTTGAACATTTGAGCATTGAACGAACATTTTTAAAACTACTAAAACGAAAAGACACTAACATTAAGCAATGAAAAAAATAGACGGCACACCTAAGACAATTCGTGAACTCTTTACAGGAGTTAAATACACCATTCATTATTACCAACGAGAATATCAATGGCAGACAAAGCAAGTTCAAGAACTGCTTGACGATTTATCCGAAGAGTTTTTTGAGTTCTATTCCGAA
>JAYUHI010000196.1:0-4918 GCA_043767095.1 Bacteroidota bacterium | reverse complement strand
GAATGTCTTCTTCCTTCGATGAAAATAAATCAGGGATCAGTAAAGAGCCTAATGCAACACTGCCAATTCCTGCCCCAAGTTTTCCGAGGAAGTGTCTTCGTGTTATGTTAAATCTGTGTTCAAGAAATGAATTCATGTTTTTAGTCTTGAGTCAATGCCTAATGCCTATTACCTGATACCACCTTCTACTTTTCCTACTTTACAACAGCCTCATCTAAATTATAAATCATCATAATCGTTTCCATCAATGCCGCAGTCGCGGGATAGTGCTTTTCTTTTTTGAATTCTCCAACCGAAAGCAGTTTAGTTGAATTAGTCGATTGCTTGCTCAGTTGATCACTTTCATTTTCAAAATAGTTTGCCAGCAGTTTCTGCTCTTTCGAAGTTGGCTTCCGGTTCACAATCAGCCGAAAGCCTTTTTCAATTTTCTCTTCCCCAGTTGATTCATCTTTCCATAGCCTTTCAGCCAGAACTCGCGCGGCTTCCAAAACCTGCGGATCATTCATCATCACCAATGCTTGCAACGGGGTGTTGGTGCGCAGGCGTTTCACTTCGCATTGATCGCGGTTACTGGCATCGAAAATCAACATCGATGGCGGTGGCACCGTTCTTTTAATGAACGTGTACATACTTCTGCGGTACAGTTTTTCGTCATGATCCTGGATGTATTTGGATAACCCTCGGCCCGAGGTGGCCGATTCCCAAATGCCTTTCGGCTGATAAGGTTTTACACTTGGCCCGCCAATTTCATTTACTAATAAACCGCTGCTGGCCAGTACATGATCACGAATGGTTTCTGCTGAGAGCCGCTGTCTCGAAAATCTTGAAAGAAAAATATTCTCCGGATCAGCGGCTAATTTCTTTTTTGTGCTGACTGCGGATTGACGGTATGTGGCTGACATTACGATCTGTTTTACTAATCTTTTGATATCCCATCCGTGGTCCATGAAATCCAAAGACAGCCAATCAAGCAGTTCAGGGTGGGAGGGAAGATCGCCTTGCATGCCGAAATCACCAGCCGTTTTTACGAAACCTCGTCCAAAAAATTCCTGCCAAATCCGGTTAATAAAAACCCTTGACGTGAGCGGATGCTCCTTATTGACTAACCATTTCGCCAGCCCAAGCCGGTTGGTTGGATATTGTGTTGAATCGAAAGGAAAAATTTCCTGTGGCAATCCGAATGAAACTAATTCGCCATGCTGGTCATAAGCCCCACGCTTCAACAAGTAAGTTGGCCTGCGAACTGTGTCTTTCATTACCATTACTTTCACAGGCAGACTGTCTTTCTTGTTGATGAAATTCAGGATGCCATCGACATCATCATTGGTTATTGTGATTCGGGGCGGATCAGCAGGAAAGCCAGAGTAAATATCTCCCTGATATCCTTTCTCCGGCAGTTGGTTGAAGAAGGCGAACGTACTGTAATATGTTTTCTGCGGAATTGGATCAAATTTATGATCGTGGCACTTAGCACATTCAAACGTGAGAGCCAAAAAAGCTTTACCAAAAGTGTTGGTGCGATCGGTCACATACTCAACGCGATATTCTTCGTCAATCACACCACCCTCCTGAGTAATTTTATGGTTGCGGTTGAAACCCGTGGCGAGAATAGATTCTTTGTTAACATCCGGAATCAAATCACCTGCCAATTGCCACGTGATGAATTTATCATATGAGTAATTTTGATTGAAGGCGTGGATTACCCAATCGCGCCAGGGCCACATCGTTCTGATACCATCATCCTGGTAGCCATGGGTGTCGGCATAGCGGGCAACGTCAAGCCACGACACAGCCATCTTCTCTCCATAACTTTTGCTGCTCAATAAGTTGTCAACAATTTTTTCATAAGCGACATCCGAGTTATCAGCCAGAAATTGGTCTTGCATTGCCAGGGAAGGAGGGAGGCCAGTAATGTCGAAACAAACCCTTCTCAGCAATTGCTCTGCAGTGGCATCATCGTTCGGTTCCAAATCAACGGACTGCATTTTATCCAATATAAAATAATCGATTTCATTTTTTGGCCAATCGCTCTTCAAGTCTGGAGGTTGAACAGGTTGAGGTGGAATAAATGCCCAGTGTTTTTGGTACTCAGCCCCTTGTTCAATCCACTTTTTAATCAGCGCGACTTCGAATTCAGAAACTTTAAGATTCGAGGATGGCGGAGGCATTTGAACAGAAGTATCCAGAGAGGAAACCCGCAAGTAGGCTTCAGATTCCTCAGGCTTTCCTGGCACAAACGCATGAGCACCCTTTGCTTTCTTTAACGCAGCGAAGGCTCCTGCTTCAGTATCTAATCTGAATTCTGCTTTGCGCTGCCTTGAATCAGGGCCATGGCATTTAAAACAGCGGTCGGATAGTATGGGGCGGATGTGAAAATTGTAGCTGACGGTTTCCGGCAAACGATTTTCATTGGACTGACATCCGAAAATGAAAACGCCTGAAATGGCCAGAAGGCATAGCCTGATCATGCTGTGAAGTTAGCAAAGTTTGGAATCAGGATGAATTGGTTAGCCACAGATGGCACAGATTTACACAGATAGGGGTTAAAAGATTTTTAATCTGTGGCAATCTGTGTAATCTGTGGCAAGCATTCAATTCTTCTTCCACTCTGGCATTCTACCGGGAGTGTAGGGTGCGCCTGCAGCCTCCAGCTTTTGTTCCAAAGCTTTAATGTCTTTTTCAAAAACGCTCCTCAACGAATTGAGTACATCCCCAAATTCATCCCCGGCAATTTGTAATTGCTCTTTCATGGTTGTGGTGGGATCGGACGTACTCCCAAAACCATCATAGATGGCGCTGAATAATCTCGAGCTAATGGATGGAGGCTTGTCAATATCTAATTGGTTGGCAACCCTGTCTCCATTCAGTTTATCCGCAATATCCCTCAGTTTGGTTTCAATTGATTTAAGATCATTCACCATAGGCTGCTGGTTGATTGTTATGATTACCAATGCTTCTCGCATGTGCTTCACGCGATTGTTGGCATCTGTCAATATTTGATTAGCTCCTTGAATGCTTCGCTTCAATTCATCTGCTTTGCGCTGCCATTCTACTAACGCGGGCCTGCTCGATGCCGGAAGTGTTGTGCCTGGCAAAACTTTAACAGTGAATTTCTCAGGGCCAGCCAGTTGGGTGATTGTTCCATCCACATATTTGGAAAGCGCGACTGTATAATTTCCAGGCGCCACGAATTGCCCAACATCATTTGACTGGAACACATTCTCATTCACACTTGGATTAATGTTGATGGGGCTTGATGTGGCATAACGGAAATCCCACGTCAGGCGCTGCACACCTTTCTTTGCACTGGTCTTTAACTTGCGAACAATTTCACCTTTGTCATTTGAGATAGTAAAGATCAGGTAAGGCGTTTCCTCATCTTGCTCTGCCTTCATCTTTTCGTAAGCAGGATAGAAAATATCTTTACTGTCTTTGCCCAGTTTGGTTTCTTCTTCCTGCCGTGTATCCTTCCGACTTTTCATATCATCTTTCATATAATAAGTAAATGTTGCAGCAACAGGCGGGTTGCTGGCCTGGTAATATGACTCGCCCATGAAGCCTTTGCCCCGAATGCCGAGGGGAGAGTTTTCTAAATACATCCAACTGTCTTTGACAGGAAAAAGATGAGCCTCTTTGCCTTCTATTTGTTTCAGATTTCTGAGAGGTGAGTAATCATCCAACACATAAAACCCCCGGCCGAAAGAAGCCAGAACTAAGTCAGACTCTCTTTTTTGAATAGCCATATCGCGAATGCCAATAGTTGGAAGGCCGCTTTTCAATTGTCGCCAAGTCTTTCCTCCATCGTTAGTGAAGTGAACGCCAAATTCGGTTGCAGCGAACAGCAGGTTAGGGTCAATGAAATCTTCGGCAATAGAAAAAGTTGATCCTCTTTCTGGAAGGTTGGAATGAACCGGTGCCCAGGTGGCTCCCTTGTCAACGCTTTTTAAAATATACGGTTTAAAATCACCACGCTTGTGATTGTTGAACGTGGCGTACAAAATATTTTCATCATGCTGGCTGAACTGCAGGTGATAAGCGTACGTCATGGATGGAATGCCCGGAAAGGTTTCAGTTTTATTCCAGGTCTTTCCGCCATCGGTAGTAATTTGTATGAGGCCGTCATCCGTTCCGATGGCAATCAGGTTTTCATTTTTGGGTGATTCGCTAAGCGCGCTCACCGTTCCATACAATGCCGCACCGCTATTTTTGCCAACGGCATCAATTCCCCAAACCCGCCCCATGAAAGGAAGTTTGTTCCGGTCGAGGCTTCGGGTAACATCATCGCTGATAACGCTCCAGGTATTACCATAATCATCGCTGCGGAAAACTTTATTGGCTGCAAAATATATCCGGCCTTTTTTATGAACGCTGGTGAATAGTGGGGCATCCCAATTCCACCGGTATTCGTTTTCACCTTTGCGTGATTGTGGCTGAATGCTGTTGCTTTCACCGGTGGCTTTATCAAACCTCACCAGTCCGCCATGCTGAGACTGAGCATACACAATGTTAGGATTGAATGGATCGATGGCGCTTTCAAATCCATCGCCACCATTGGTCACAAACCAATCGGAGTTTACGATACCGTTTTCGTTGCGTGTTCGTGATGGCCCGCCCAAACTAAAATTATCCTGCGTACCGCCATACACAAAGTAAAAAGGTTCTGTGTTGTCCACTTCCACTTTATAGAATTGCGTAACAGGCAAATTCGATTTATACTCCCAGGTTTTGGCCCCATCGCGAGTTTCGTAAATGCCACCATCGCAACCATTAAGCATGTGATTGGTGTTACTAGGATTTATCCACAAGGCATGGTTATCTACGTGTTTAGATTTTTCACCCAGCGGTCTGAATGTCTTACCACCATCATCGCTCACACTATTATAAGTGTCCATCGAGTGAATGCGGTTGGGATTGACTG
>JAYUHI010000195.1:0-4919 GCA_043767095.1 Bacteroidota bacterium | reverse complement strand
CTTGTCAGGTTGAGCTTGTCGAAACCTCTCTCTGGGTTTAAATTAGCCTTCGACAGGCTCAGGCTGACACCTGATTCCACCTTTTTAGTCAGCCCCAGACGCCCCCACATAATCAAACTCTTTCCTCCACTTTATTCATTATCCTTGTCTGCACCTGGATAGACTCATGATGCACCAACCTTAGCAAGTCCCTTGTAAAACCTTCATCCAATCCCATTGCTCTTCCCAGCGCTACACGGGTATGAATGATTTCTTCCCAACGGTTAACTTGTAAAATGGTAACGTTGTTCTCTTTTTTGTAGTGACCAATCTTCTCTGAGATTTTCATCCGTGACGACATCTTCTGCATGATCTCATCATCCAGTAAATCAATTTGTTCACGAAGCACCGCAAGCGTGTCTTTGAAAACTTTATTTTCCGAAGTGACAGTACGCACCACCAGGCCTTCGATAATTTTATTCAACGCAGCCGGTGTTACTTGCTGTTTGGCATCGCTCCACGCGGCATCGGGGTTCATGTGACTTTCAATCATGAGGCCGGCCATGTCCAGGTCTAATGCTTTTTGCGAGATGAGCGCAATCAACTCGCGGTTTCCTGAAATGTGGCTGGGATCGCAAAGGATATCCAGATCGGGGAAACGGGTTTTGAGTTCAATGGCAATGTCCCACATGGGTGCATTGCGGAAGGGGCCTTTATCCCCGGCCGAAAATCCGCGGTGGATGGCGGCCATTTTTTTAATACCTGCTTTGTTCAGACGTTCCAATGCACCAATCCAAAGTTCAAGATCGGGGTTGACGGGGTTCTTAACCATCACCGGAATGTCAACGCCCTTCAGTGAGTCAGCAATCTCCTGAACAGAAAATGGATTTACAGTTGTGCGTGCGCCCACCCACAAAATATCGACACCAGCTTTCAGGCAGGCTTCAACATGGGATGCATTGGCTACTTCGGTGGTCACAGGCAAACCAGTTTCTTTTTTGGCAGCAATCAACCACTTCAAGCCTTCTTCCCCAGCGCCTTCATATTGGCCGGGCCGTGTACGCGGTTTCCAAATGCCAGCCCGAAGGGCATGCACTTTTCCGGTCGCAGCAATTTGTTTGGCTGTGGCCACCATCTGGTCTTCAGTCTCCGCACTGCACGGCCCACTAATGATCACGGGGCGTTCACTATGTAACCAGGTTTTGATTGATTCGAGTTCGAGTCCTTTTTTCATTTTATTAAGTGTTGATGTGTTGACGTTTTGATGTGTTGATGTTGGTATGCCTTAAAATTATATTGCTTGAGCGTTGGCAGTTCCCCCTTCGGGGGTTAGGGGGCTGTGTGTTGGTTTCAACTCAATCCCTTCCAATACCCTTCTAATCTCATTCGCGCTGCTTAAAATACGATGCAACTCTTTCGTGTCGCGCTTCATCAAGTGATAATGAAATTTTTGCAAGTGCATGATGTATTCCAATAAAGCCGGACCAAGATACTCAACATTTTGCTCGAAGATGGGCGCCCACATGTCGGGCGAGCTCTTGGCAAGACGAACGGTTGATGCAAAACCGGTACTGGCCAAGTTAAAAATATTTTTCTCATCCTTCTCAATATCCAACACTGTTTGGCCGAGCAGAAAAGAACTCACGTGGGAGAGGTGCGATACATAAGCCACATGCTTATCGTGTTCATCAGCCTCCATAAAAATGGTTTTCATTTCCAACGCTTCAAAAATCCTGAAAGCAATTTCCAATGAGTGATCAGAAGACAAGTCACGATCGCAAATGATATTAGTTTTGCCTTGGAACAATCCCGCGAAGGCGGCATCGGGGCCGGAGTTTTCTGTTCCGGCCAGCGGGTGAGAAGCTACAAATTGTTTTCTGTTGGGATGATGACGAACGGCCTGGCAAACTTTGAATTTGGTGGAGCCGCAATCCAGCACGACAACTTTTTCTGAAACAGAATCTAGAATGACGGGCAGCAAAGCTGTCATCGAGTTCACCGGAATACTCAACACAATTAAATCGGCTTTCGCGATGGCTTCATCTTCAGGAAGCAATTCATCAACAAATCCAATTTCAAGCGCACGCCTGGCGTGACTGGGATTCAAGTCAACACCGGTTACATGCGTTGCCAATCCAGCCTTCCGCAAGTCGATAGCCATGCTGCCACCAATCAATCCTAATCCGATTATGGTTACGTTCATTGTCTTGTCCAGGCCTCACCCCCCATGCCTGCACTGCGTTTCGGCAGGCAGGCGGCCCCTCTCCTCCCGATGCTTCGGGAGGAGAGGGGTGCCCTTTTTTGATTTTTTATTTGTTTGAAAATTCATTTTGTTTCTGAAATCTCTGTTCATAATATTTCTTAATCCTTTCACCTGCCTCTTTTAACTTCTCCACACTCGCGCAAAGCGAGAGGCGGATGTATCGTTTTCCATTGTCGCCAAAAATAAATCCGGGTGTAATAAAGACTTTAGTTCCATGCAAAATTTCATCAATCCATTTTTCAACATTAGTAACTTGATCCGGTGACTTCGCCCAAAGAAATAGACCCGATTGTTTGGGCGAAAATGTGCATCCCAGCAAATTCAATATTTCAGTTGCGGCTTCTTTTCGTTCCCGATAGATTTTATTTTGTTTTTCAAACCAATACTTGTTGCTCTTCAACGCCTCTACGGCAGCATGCTGCAATCCAAGGAACATGCCTGAGTCCATGTTGCTTTTCACTTTGAGCACCGCGTCAATGAATTCTTTTTTCCCGGCCACCCAGCCAATTCGCCAGCCCGCCATGTTGTGCGACTTGCTTAAGGAATTCAATTCCAGCGCTACCTCTTCTGCGCCATCTAATGAAAGAATGCTGAGCGGAGCATCGTTTAATATTAAGCTGTATGGATTATCGTTAACGATCAGAAAATTATTCTGACGGGCCAGATCAACTAACTCTTGCAACTCTGCCCGGGAAGCTACTTTGCCTGTGGGCATGTGTGGATAATTCACCCACATGATTTTTACGTTGCTCAAATCTTGTTTCCGTAATTCATCTACATCCACACGCCAATTCTTCTCTTCCATTAAATTGTATGTTCGCGGTTTAGCGCCAACTAATTTAGCCACGGAAGAATACGTGGGATAGCCGGGATCGGGAATCAATACTTCTTCCCCCTCGTTTACAAACGCCATCGAGATGTGCATGATGCCTTCCTTCGATCCCATGAGTGGTAAAATATTTTGATCAGGGTTCAACTCTACCTGGTAAGTGCTTTTGTAAAAATCACGAATGGCTTCGCGCAACGCGGGGATGCCTTTGTAATTCTGATAGCCGTGATTGGCGGGATTGTTGGCCGATTGAACAAGCGCATCTATAGTCATGGTGGATGGTGATAAATCCGGACTGCCAATTCCTAAATTAATCACGCGTAACGCAGGCGTATCCAATGAACGCACCTCTGCTAACTTCGTGGAGAAGTAGTATTCTTCTACGTTCGATATGCGGCTGGCAGTCTTTATCATAGTTGTTAGTTCTTAGTTATTGGTTGGAAGTTTTGTTTGTCTAATAACTTACAACCAGCAACTATCAACTTCATTTGTATTCAATCTTCGCTTTCTTATACTCTCCCAATACATTCAAATTTCTCACCTGCCTTAGCACTATATGTAAAGCTTTATCGTAATCTTTCCGCTTCTTCCATTCCAGATCAATGTGAATGGAGTACTCGCTTGGCTTGCCGATGATGGGGATGGATTGAATCTTGGTGAGGTTGATGGCGTGGTTCTTAAACACAGTGAGCACATCGGCCAGGCTGCCCGCCTCGTTGCGCACTTCAAAACACATCGAGGCTTTGTTGGCGCCTTCCACCGTTTCAGACTTGGCTGTTAGAATCAGGAACCGTGTGAAATTTTTTTTGTGTGTTTCAATGCGTCTCTCCAGAATATTCAACCCAAATTTTTTTGCTGTAAACTCATTGGCGATCGCAGCGGTGGTCTTTAGCTTTTGTTCGGCAACCCGTTTCGCGGATAGAGCCGTGTCATCACTTTCGCGGATTTCAATATGGTTAAGCCGATGCAAATAATCCGAACATTGTCGAATGGCCATCGGGTGTGACTCAATGGTTTTGATGTTCGATAAACTTACACCCGGCAAAGCCAGCAGGTGCATGTGGATGGGAAGATAGACCTCGCCAATGATGTAGAAGTGATAATCCTGCAACAGAAAATAATTAGGGAGAATGCTGCCGGCAATAGAATTCTCAATAGCCATCACGGCCACATCGCAGCGGCCATGTTTAAGATTTTCACAAAGGGTGTGAAAAGTAAGGCACTCCACTATCTCAATAGGTTCATTGAAATAATGCAGAGCGGCTACCTCATGAAAGGAGGTGGCAATACCCTGGATGGCAACTTTTAGCTTTTTCTTTTTCATTTAGTCCAAACTATTTCGATTTTGAACCACATAGTGACATAGAAACATAGGAATTACACATAGTTTTTTTTTCTGTCAACTGCTCATACATAATTTTTGTAGCCATTATCAACCTATGTGTTCAACTATGTACCTATGTGCCTATGTGGTTCAAAAGTGTTCATTATAATCATTCTAAACCATCTAATTATTTACTATAGCTTTCCTCAAATAAAAAATCCCGGTGGTGTTCCGGGACTTTTTGAGTTTCTGTTATCGTTTCAGATGAACAAGCGCTACTCGGTCAGTCCCGTGTGGATTGAAAAAAATAGTAGTAAAAATAAAATCGCGAGGTCATCGTATTATGTCTTCTTTAATTACAAGGGCAAAAAAAATCATTTTTCCCGGAAGGGCAACATTCACCATCAAATAATTGTGAAATATTATTGATTACCACTAACTGGTGTTAGTGAAGAGTTGTAATTTCATGCAATCATCAACATGAAAGCTATTATCATTTTCTTCCTGTTCCTCTCCTTTTCCCT
>JAYUHI010000194.1:0-4932 GCA_043767095.1 Bacteroidota bacterium | reverse complement strand
AGTTTCAATTCCCTGAGCGCGCGACAAAGACATTACAGTGCAAATGAATACGGTTGTAAAAACAAGCTTTTTCATAATGTTGGTTTTAGGTTGCAGGTTTAATTTTGAGAGCGACTTAGATTTAACAAGCCAAAACTCATTCATAAAAAGAATTACAGGCTAACGCTAATCATCCAATTCATTGCACTTATTTGGCCGGGTGAATTCCTTGATAAGGCTGTTAACCTTGATCATCCAATTCCAAACACTTATCATCCAGATTAACGCTTTGGCAGGATTTTATTGAGAGGAAGTAATTTTAAAGAAGGTGGATCGATTTAAATTATGGGACATACCCTCCTTTATCGCTACCCTCCTTTATTAGAAGTTGAATAATGATTTGGTGCAAACAAGAGAAGTAAATTCTCCGTAATGGGAAAGTTAATCCCAGCCCAAACTCCGGTTGAACAATTCAATATTTTACATGGATGAAGGTGCCTGGCTTAGGCATGACGAAATGATCTTTAACGCTCTTCAGGTTCAAAACCTCGATACGCTTTTTTACTTTCTTAGGATTGGTGCCGCGCACCAGCTTGACATCTTCGGGTGAGCGCGGGGTGCGAAAGAAATCTTCCCAATGGACGAGAACCGTTTTTTTAGGTTTGATGTAATCCAGTATCAAGCCGGGATAATCTTTTACATTAGGAGCAGACGCATAGCAGAGTATGGCGAGGTCCACCTTTTTCTTTTGCAACTCCGCCCGTGGTGGCAGTCCGTTTGGAGGTTCGCTGGCAGAAGTCTGGATAAACACCCGCAACGTATCGGAACTGATGAAATCTACTAAGAAGGAGTACGTTGTTCCCACCGTCCATTTGAAGGCACTCACTTTGTCCTCGGGCCAAACCAGGTGTTTCTGAAAATGTTTTTCCTTTAATGACTTGCTCATAAACAGTTTGTGCCCCACATGCGGGGCATGGTTTGATTCGATGGCGAGAAACCGGATTTTCGGGGAGATTTTGATCCACTCATACCCACTGTCGTTCGGTTCGTTTGGGTTATAGATTTGCTGTTCCTGCAAGCCAACTAATTTCGGACCCTCGTTCTTAAAATGTTGCAGCATTTGCGGCAGGTATGGATTGCCATACACCGCCTCCATTTTTGGAAAGAAATGTTCGTGAAGCAAAATGGGAAGGTCCATTACATGGTCATAGTGCGTGTGTGCAACAAGCCCCGCCTTAATTGAACTGGGTGACAAATGCGATTCCAGGGTTTCTTTCCACTCGGAGTACCGATCGGGGTTGGTATTGATGCTCCCGACCAATTTCAATACTTTTTGATTGGAGAAAAACGGATCGGTGATTATGGCATCTCCTTCTTTTTCGAGCACCAGGTTTCCGCAGCCCAGGTAAAGGATATTGAGGGCTTGAGTGGATTGAGGATTCAGCACCAGTGTTGCTTCAAAACTTTTGGGAATGATCTCAGGATATAATTTGGAAACCCGGTGCGAGCAACCGGAAAACAGAATAATGAAGGGAAGCGTGACAATTAGAATCCGCCATCGAGGGTTGTTACTATTACTTTCCATTAACTAACACTTTTCTGCAAAACATCTGCCTTGGAAGGATTTTTCAGAAACTCCAACGGAGTAACTCCAAACTTTTCTTTAAAGACTTTAGAAAAATAGGACAGGTTATTAAAACCAACCAAGTACGTAATCTCGGCTACGTTGCCGACCTTTTGTCGCATGAGATCGGCCGCTCGTTGAAGGCGCAGGTGACGGATGAATTCATTCGGGTTGAAACCGGTGATGGCGTGAAGTTTACGATATAGCTGGGTGTGGCTTACTCCCATTTCGCCTGCGAATTGCTCTACGCCAAACAATGAGTCGCCTATAAATTTCTCTACCACCTCCATTGCCTTTTTTACAAATCGCTCGTCCAATGAAGTAACTGGAACCGAAGTTGGATTTAGAGTTAGGTGTCGTGCATATTTCTCCTGAATGCGTTTTCGGTTTAACAAAAGATTTTCTATCCTAACCTGCAACTCTTCCATTTGAAAAGGCTTGGAAATGTAATCGTCAGCGCCATGCCTGTAGCTTTGCAGTTTGGTTTCTATATCCGCCTTGGCCGTTAACAGGATAATCGGAATGTGACTTGTCCTTTCATCTTCTTTTAATTGCTGGCAGAGTTGAAGACCGTTTGCTTTGGGCATCATCAGGTCGGTGATGATAAGGTAGGGCACTTCTTGTATTGCTATCGAAATTCCTTTCTCACCGTCTTCCGCTTCCAACAGATTAAATTGCTGCTTGAGGCTTTCCCGTAAATAATATCGAAGGTCTGCATTATCTTCTACCAGTAATATTTGGGGGAGTGTCTGCCGGTTATTCTCAGCGATAATTTCTTCCATTATTTCAAAAGGAACTCCTTCCATCATGGTGGGAATGTCTAGTTTAACGTTACCAGTCTCAATTTCTTCTGGCTTCAGATGATGGTCTCCTAATGGAAGGCTAACCGTAAATACACTTCCCTGACCCACTGTGCTGGTAACTGAAACTGATCCGTGATGCAATTCAATCAATTCTTTGGTTAGCGAAAGGCCAATGCCTGAACCCTCGTAAGTGCGCGTGCTGCTCATATCTACCTGATAGAAGCGATCGAAGATTCTGGAAAGGTGTTCCCCTTCAATACCGATACCTGTATCCGCAATAACAATTTCTGCATATCCATTTTTAAAATCCCTGGTTGGTTCATGCTGGTTGATTATGATCGTGATGCTTCCACCGATGGCCGTGAATTTGAAAGCATTGAAAAGGAGATTGGTAATGATTTTTTCTAATTTATCCGCATCAAAAAAAAGCATCACCTGGTGGATGGCGCTTACCTCAAAATTAATTCCCTTCGAATCAGCCATAGAAGAGAACTGGCTCGAGATCGACAGTACTACTGTGTGGAGATCAGCTTGCACGCATTTTAATTTTAAGGTACCAGCCTCCAACCGAGAAAGGTCCAGCAGTTGGTTGACGAGCGTAAGCAAGCGAGATGCATTGCGGTGCATACTGGCCAGTTCTGTTTTATCTCCATGGTCGTTTGCCGTTATTAACCGTTTTTCAATAGGCCCAAGCAGGAGGGTTAATGGAGTTCGGAACTCGTGCGAGATGTTGGCAAAGAAGCGCGACTTAAGTTGATCGAGTTCCTGGATTTTTGCGGCTTGAAGATTTATGAGGGAAAGCTGTTCATTAATAATATGCTCCTTCACTAAATTTTTCTTTGTCCTTGAAAGGTATTGAGAGAGATAGTATGAATAGGCAATGCCAGGTGAAATGAACCCGACCAGAATGAATGATACTCTTAAAGGCGGATAACTCCCGCTCCATATATTAAAGAGGTCAGTCCCGAAGAAAACCCACATCACCATTAATAAAAGCGAAGCGATTACAATTAAATGAAAGTTGGCTATTTTCTTGACCAATCCGATAATACAACTGGCACCGATAACAACATACACTGCACTTCGAAGAATAATTTCTAAGGGTGTGGTGAAAATATCCAACTGAAAATTTATTGTCAGCAGCAAGAACCCGGCAGCATATAGCCAACCAAAAAATTGAAAAGTCTTTTTTAAACCTGGCAAGGTGCGGGCAATCACATAATTACTAACATAAAAAAGCAGCGCCCCGTTGGCTGCGAGGTCGGTCAAAATATTTGCCTTATACGCACCCGACCACAATTTAGCTTGCTGGGTGAATGTAAAATTGATAAACACCATAAACATTCCGGCCGCATAGATTAAATTGGATTTCCGCCTGGGATTGTAAAAAAATAAAATCACATGAAGAACGGACATGGCCAGGTAAAAGCCACCCAGAAATTTATAAGCATATCCAATTTCAAAAAGGCTCAAGCTAAGGGGGTAAGGGTAAATTAATTATTGCAATACTTTTACAAGTTAGCCAACCCGGCTGCCATTAACAATGTTTGCACGCTCATAATAAAAAGTTGAATGAGCATTGAATGAGATGAAACCGCATTATTATTCTTGTAGATGTTAATTGTGAAGGCTCAATTGAATAGTTAAACCAGTCCTTCCTACTTTGTAAAGCTAAACGCCCCTGGCATTTGGTTTAGGGTTTCCAACCTTTCGAAGGTTGGAAACCCTCTGTCAACGATAGCCTGTTCCCGGTTTTCTTTTCAGGAAGAGAAAGGCCGTTATTCCAAAAATAAAAATAGAAACCCCCACCGCCCACCAGTTCGGCCTCCTTGCCTCGGCAAACATTTCATATTCATAGATGGCAAACTTAGTGGCCAGTGGTTTCCAGTACAGTTTACTACCCGCTACAGAATCGGCATTGGAGGTCACCACCGTCCAGGGCATATCAACTACGTTGGTATATTTTCTAAAGCGCGCGAAGCTCATGAAACTTACTCGGCTGTTCAGGTCTTTGGACAGCAAACTAAAGTCTACCAAAGCTTTTTCTTTTGGGAGTGGAATGTGAAGGCTATCCGCCATCTTGGCTGCGAAGAAAGGATCGCCTTCCATGTCTTCCAGCTTGTTCCAAATGAATTCTTGATTTTTATTCAAGGTGTCGAGCCAATTCTTTCCCGGTATGTTTTTCTTCACCACCTGAGTGAGAATATCGAACTGTTCATAGAACATTCCGATCCGGCCATAGTTTTTGAAAATCTTTTCGTACAGATTTTCAAGAAAGAAACTGTCTGCTTTCGAAATGGCCGTTCCCTCACCGGGCAGCCGGTCAATGAATGACTTATCCTCGGCATTGAAATAATCTTCACACTTCACCATTTTAAGTCTGTCAATTGGGCGGAACGTTTCGCTGTAGCGGATGTAGGTATAAAACCAGCGAAAGCTTTTATCGAATGAAGAATGAATCCGGAACAAGGTGTCTGAATCCTTATTGAGATCAAGGTTGATGGCTTCCACAGAGGGGAAACTTTT
>JAYUHI010000193.1:0-4938 GCA_043767095.1 Bacteroidota bacterium | reverse complement strand
ATCCCAATTACAAAGAATCAGTTTTGGCGCGTGAGTGGGAAGAAATGAAATTAATGGAGAAGGAGCATAATCTTTGGGAGTATTAGATGATACTGAAACTTGCATTATAATTTTAAGGGGGCTTGCCCCTTTTTTTATTGCTTGAGTATGGGAAGTTTTATTTGATCGCAATAAAATTTCATCCTGGTATGGTGGGTATCCAACTTTGCTATTCTTTCTACTTCAGCTTTCTTGTGATTAACAAATACTTCTACGTAGTCGTCTCCCAATTGATATAGGTTCACTTTATAGCCATAGTATCTAATGGCAACCACAAAAATCCCCTTCTCATAAAGGGCATTAATTTTTTGCCTAAGTGAATATTTATGAAAAGAAGCCCACGTAATCACCTTTTCCAAAATTAAGCTCACCTAATTTAGGAAATAAATAGTGAATGTGTTCAATTAGAATTGTAAAACAATTTGGGTGAAAGACGGGGCTTGAACCCGCGACCCCCAGATCCACAATCTGGTGCTCTAACCAACTGAGCTACAATCACCGTATTAGGGCAGCAAAGGTATGCAGGTCGGTTTAAATTACAAGGGCACTCAATAGTCGAACTCGATTCTATGGCCAAAACCCTCCGTTATTTTGCCTTTCATGAACACGGGCAGGCCTGAAACAAAAGTCTGGTCAACCTGGGAGCTAAATAGTTCACCTTCAAAGGGCGACCATCCGCACTTGGCCAATATGTTTGATTGATTTACCCTCCATGGCTTGTGAAGGTCAACAAGAACCAGGTCAGCAAAAAAACCCTCCCGGATAAATCCACGTTCTTTTATCCGGAAAAGTTTGGCCGGATTGTGGCACATTTTTTCCACAATTTTCTCCAGCGAAATTTTTTGTTTATGGTACAGTTCAAGCATCGCAACTAAACTATGCTGTACCAGGGGCCCGCCAGCTGGAGCTTTAAAATAGCTATTAGATTTTTCTGCCAGCGTATGAGGAGCATGGTCGGTGGCCACCACATCAATTCTGTTATCAAGCAAAGCTTCAAGGATTTTTTCCCTGTCATCTGATGATTTAATGGCCGGATTCCATTTTATTTTTGTTCCGAGTGTTTTATAGTCAGCATCGGTAAACCACAAATGATGGATGCATGCCTCTGCTGTTATTTTTTTATTGACTACCTCATTAGCCTCGAAAAGTTCAGTTTCCTTTGCTGTAGAAATGTGCAACACGTGAAGCCTGGTTCCATTTTGCTTCGCCAGACCAACCGCAAAAGAAGAGGACAGGTAACAGGCATCTTCACCTCTGATTAAAGGATGACATTCAATAGGAACATCTTCTCCATATTTTAATCTGAATTGTTCAGAGTTTCTTCTGATGGTAGGCTCATGCTCGCAATGGGTTGCAATCAGGCCGGAAAAATTTGAGAATAGCCTTTCTAAAACCACCGGGTCATCTACCAATAAATTGCCAGTTGATGAGCCCATGAAAATCTTCAGCCCGCAAACATTTTTCAAATTGGTTTTCATTACCTCTTCAAAATTGGCATTCGATGCTCCTATGTAGAATGAGTAATTAGCAATGGAATCTTTGGCAGCGATATTATACTTATCCTCCAACAACTCTTGAGAAAAAGTTGGCGGAACGGTATTGGGCATCTCCATATACGTGGTAATTCCACCGGCCACTGCTGCCCGCGATTCGGAATAAATTGTGGCCTTATGGGTGAGGCCTGGTTCCCGAAAGTGTACCTGGTCATCAATTACGCCCGGCAGAAGGAATTTTCCCTGGGCATCAATTATTGTTTTGGCTGGGATGGACTGAAGATTTTTTTCGATTCTTTCTATCCGATCGCCCTTTATTAACACATCCGATTCAAAGACCCTGCCCTCATTTACTATCTTCGCGTTGAGAATAAGAAAATCCATTCAATAAAGTTAAGAACATTCCTTGCAAACCAATCAGCCAAAAACCTGGGAAGACCTTAAACTGAGCAAGCCATTAATAAATGCAGCGCTTGAATTTGGGTTTAGTCATCCGACCATAATACAAGCTCGATGTATTCCTTTAATCCTTGCAGGGCAAAAGGTGATTTGCATCGGCCAAACGGGCACGGGGAAAACGGCTGCTTATTTATTACCGATTCTTTCTAAACTTAAATATTTTCAACCGACAGCCCCCAGAGCCTTAGTGCTGGCTCCCACAAAAGAATTAGTTATTCAAATTGCCAATCACGCCAGAGCATTGGCTCAATTCACTGACTTGAAAATTGTTGATTTATTCGGAGGCGTTGGGCCAAAACAACAAATTGATTTGCTCGAACACGGAACTGATTTGATTGTTTCTACCCCCGGTCGGTTTCTTGAGATATATCTCAAAGGCGCACTTAAATCCAGGTTTATAAAAATGTTGGTGATTGATGAAGCCGATAGAATGATGGATATGAATTTTATGCCTCAACTCCGCAAGATTTTTGAAGTGCTGCCATCCAGGCGTCAGGATTTGTTGGTCTCAGCAACCTACCCGCCCAAAGTTGAAAAGATGACTTCAGAGTTTATTGATTTCCCGGTTAAGGTAGAAGTTACCCCGCAATCAACTGCGTCAAGCCTGGTCGAGCAGCTTATTTATTATACCCCTAATTTTAATTTTAAACTTAGGCTTTTGCAGCATTTATTTACCAATCCTGAATTCAACCGGGTAATGATTTTTGCCCGAACGAAAGAAGCAGTAAAAAACCTTGCTCAATATCTCGACCGGATAAAAGTTGGATCAATCCGGGTTATCCACTCTAACAAAGGACAGAACAGCAGGATAAATGCTCTGAAAGAATTTAAAGCAGGCGGTGTCCGGATATTAATAACAACAGATGTTTCCGCGCGGGGGATTGATGTTCTGAAAGTTTCTCACGTTATCAATTTTGATGTTCCCGTGATTTACGAAGACTATGTTCACCGGATCGGGCGAACTGGCCGCGCGTTAGAAACAGGTGTGGCCATAACATTGGTTACGCCTGCCGATGTTTATCATATCGCCAAAATAGAAAAGATAATTCATGAAGAGATTTTAGTAAGCAACTTACCGGATAACATTGTTACTCAGGAGACCCCTTATGAAGAATCGCAAAAAATGGCACGGGAAATTGATAAGCAGAAAAGGAGGGAAGACCCGTCTTTTCAAGGCGCCTTTCATGAACGCAAACGGTAACTACTTTCGCTTATCCAGATCACTGAACACCGGAATGTTTTCCAAAATGGCTGTTCGGATTTCGCTTAATAAATACCACTCGATCTGGTAGAATTGGGCAGCCACCGCAATACCACATTCTTTTTTCACTTTTTTATAATACGATGCAATGAGTTTGTCCTGGGTGGAAGTGAGGCTGATGATTTCTTTCATGATCTCATCCAACTCATTCTCGGGAAGGGCGTTATATGATTTAACATACTTATTTAACACCCTGTACTTTTTAAGGCCCAGTTCTTTCCTCACTTTTTCAAATTCCAGATAGAGAGACCAAAATTTATCGAACGATGCACCCTCTGCCTTTACAAATTCCTTAACAATCAAATCCTTTTCTGTTCCAAATAAAGACATGATCATCTGCAATTCTTCCTGCGAGTCTTGTGAAAACAAGGTGACAGACGATAGCAGAACGAGGACGAGGGGTAATATCTTCTTCATAGGTTTGCGATTAAAGCTAAATATTTACTGAAAATGTACAGTTTTTATGGCAATTACAAAAGGGCGCCAAGCGATTCCCTTTATCAAAATGGCAACCTGACATCAATTAAAGGAATTGAAATAATCCATGTTGCATGGTCGCCTAACCTCATGTACTTTGCTTGACTATGAAAACGGAGAGTCGGTATATTCGGTTAAAAACGTCAACCTACTTCCCCAAAACCGTTAGGGCCATTGGGGCAGTGTTTTGTATTTTTGGTTTAGCTATGATCTGGACTTCGCCTGTTATTGGACTGTTGTTTTTATTTATCACCCTGGTTATCTTCACTACCCACTATGGTTTTGAAATAAACCTTCACCCCAATTCATTCCGGGAGTATGTTTGGGTGTTGGGTTGGATGGATGGAGGGAAAACGGCTTTTAAATCCATCGAGTTCTTGTTTATTCAACGGGGCAAGTTTACTTTTTTGACTTACTCGCTCCAGGAGAAAGAACAGCCGGCCTTTGAAGGATATTTAAAATTTGAAGGTCGGAACGAAGTTCACGCATTAACCGAAGTGAATAAAGAAAAGCTAATCGCCAAAATGGAAAACTTAGCCAATAGCCTAAAAGTATCCATTAAAGATTATTCCGATGGAAATCCGGTTACCATTTTCTCCCCCTGGCATAAGAATTCAATTGAAACTGATTAACTGTATGAAAAAATTATTCGTTCTGCCATTGCTACATGCTTGCCTATTGACGTTCGCACAAAACTCCGATTTGCCAGCCGATTTTTTGACCAGCGAATTCCACAACGGGAGGAGAAACGAATTGCGAAAAAGCTTGCCAGCCAATTCAGTTGCTGTATTCTTCGCGAACCCAGTAAGGAACAGAGCCAACGATGTAGATTATGTATATCATCAAGACCCTGATTTCTATTATCTCACCGGATACAAAGAGCCTAACGCAGTATTGCTCATCTTTAAAGAGCAGCAAACATCAGCCAACGGCATCACCTATACCGAAATAGTTTTTGTTCAGCCAAAAAACGAGCGCAGTGAAATGCGGACTGGTCGCAGGCTTGGCCCAACTGGGGTAACTGATAAGCTCGGCCTTCAAATGGCTTTCAACAATTCAGAGTTTTCACGATACAACCTCGATTTCAAAAAGTTTGACCAGGTACTTTTCTTTGATTTTCAGAATGATGTTCGCGATGAAAAGCCTGACTCAGCTGATTTGTTCGATTTAATAAAACAGTTCAAAGTGAAAGTAGGCTATCCCGAAAAA
>JAYUHI010000192.1:0-4948 GCA_043767095.1 Bacteroidota bacterium | reverse complement strand
GTAGCCCGTCAACTTCGCTTGCGCGATATGGGTGGCATCATTGTAGTGGACTTCATTGACATGCGCAGTGCGGAAAACAAGAAGACCATCTTCAAGATTATCAAAGATGAGATGGACGCGAACGATCGCGCCAAACATACCGTGCTTCCTCTTTCGAAATTTGGTTTAATGCAAATCACCCGTGAGCGTGTGCGCCCGCAGATGAACATCGCCACCAAAGAAGTTTGTCCTACGTGCAACGGCACAGGAAAGATTACTGCATCTATACTTGTATCCGATCAGGTGGAAACACATATCGATCATTTGTTGGTGAAGCAAAACGAAAAAGATTTAGTGCTGGCGCTTCATCCGTTTCTCCATGCCTTCTTTACAACGGGATTAATTTCAAAACGCATGCGTTGGTATTTCAAATACAAGCGTTGGGTAACACTGGTAAAAGACACCTCATTGGCGATCACTGAATTTAAATTCCTTAACCGTGACGGAGAAGAGATTGAAGTAGCACAGGAAAAAAGCGCTCCGGCTTTGGCTGGGGATTGATTCACGGGTTACGTGCAAGTCAATTGGAAACACCCTTTGATCACTGAAATTATCGGTTTTTAGCTACCGGCCTGTCGGCTGACTTAGTGACATTCAATCCTTCAAATTAAATCAAGGGATTGACGAAAGCAATGGCCTTCGAATTATTCCAATAGGGTATTCACTAAAGATTCAGTTGTGCTCCAGCATATTTCAAAATAACTTTCTGGTACCGTTAAAGAATTGTTGTGAACATTTCTTTTATTTTCTGACTAAAAATTATACCTTGATTTTTGTCAGCGGATGGCACCCTTATCGGGGTGAGCGAGTTTCCTTTTTTTTCATTGGTGTTTCAGAATGTTGGAACTTAAAATGATTTGCTGGAGGCAAACCTGTTTTGGAAAGTTCAAGTGATCATACTGTTTTGTGGCCTCTACTGGCCTACGCTGCAATAGTTTTCACACTCATTGGCAGTATCCTCGGCCTTTCTTACATAACTGGCCAGCACCACAAAGAGCGCGCAACCGATGACCCCTATGAAGGAGGCATCCTTAGCACCGGTGGTGCCCGCCTTCGTTTTTCTTCCCAATTTTATTTGATCGCCATGCTCTTCGTCATTTTTGACGTGGAGACCATTTTTATTTTCGCATGGGCCATAGCATTCGAAGAATTGGGCTGGATTGGTTATGCCGGGGTTCTCGGTTTTATATTTCTCCTCCTGGTTGTTTTGCTTTACGAATGGAAGAATGGCGCGCTGGACTTCGGGCCGGATGGAAAAAAGATTTTGAAAGCATATAAGAAGCTAACAAAAAATAATGTAGATGAAAATGAAGTTTGAAATTTGCCACGAAGACACTAAGTCACAAAATTTCACGACTAAACATCGTGCGCCTTTGTGTCCTTGTGCCTTAGTGGCAAAACTAATGGCAAACCAAAATCAATATGAAGTGGTGGCTGAGTGATGCGCAAGAACCAGTAAGTGCTTTGAATGGAACAGGTTCCATGGAAGAAGCCGTGCGGCAGAGCCTGGTGCTGAGCACCGTGAATGATTTATTGGGATGGGGCAGAAAAAATTCGATGTGGCCTTTCCACTTCGGACTATCGTGCTGCTTTGTGGAAATGGCTACCAGTATGACACCTAAATATGATGTGGCGCGTTTTGGTGCTGAAGTGATACGAGGCACTCCACGTGAAGCCGATGTGATGATTATTGCCGGAACGGTGTTCATCAAAATGGCACCCATCATAAAACGCCTGCACGAACAGATGATGGAGCCTCGGTGGGTGATCTCCATGGGCTCATGTGCCAACTCAGGCGGCATGTATGATATCTATAGTGTAGTGCAAGGCGTTGACAAATTTTTGCCGGTGGACGTGTATGTTCCAGGTTGCCCGCCCCGGCCCGATGCTTTTATGGAAGGTCTGGGCTTGCTACAAAAAAGAGTTGGTAAAGAACAAAGGCCTCTCAGTTGGATGATTGGAGATCAGGGTGTGATAAGACCAGAGAAAATTTCGGTTAAGGACACGAAGCATGAACAACGGATGCAGATGACAACATTCAAGTCGCCAGATGAGATTTAGGGATAGTTAAGGTTAATAGTTAAAAGTTAATCGTTAATGGGAACGCAGCCGGTCGATTAACAATTACGCCAACTATTAACTGTTAACAGTTAACGATTAACTAAAAAAATGCAAAACGACCTCGGTCCGACAGAACTTTTGCAGTTGAAGTTTGGGGAAGATAACTTTTCCAGACAGGCAACCAGGGATGATATTCTCACGCTCTGGATGCCCGCTTCAAAAATTACCGAAGTGTTGCACTATCTAAAGAACGGAATCCCTAAGCCGTTTCTTTTTTTATATGACCTCACCGCCATTGATGAACGACCAAGAAAGAAGGAACCCGGTTATCCATCGGATCAATTTACCTTAGTCTATCACCTCTTTTCTTTTGGTAGAAATTGTTTTCTGCGCTTGAAGGTAGCGCTCACGGGAGATAAACCATCAGCTCCGAGTATAACAGCACTTTGGATGAATGCCAACTGGTACGAGCGCGAAGTGTTCGATATGTTTGGAATTACCTTCGAAGGTCACCCGAACCTGAGAAGAATAATGATGCCACTTTCGTGGGAAGGTCACCCACTTCGCAAGGAGCATCCTTCACGGGCTACTGAGATGGGGCCCTTTAGTTTATTCGATGAGAAACAAGATCGGGAACAGGCTGCTCTGCAATTCAAACCGGAGGAATGGGGCATGCAAACGCAGAGTGAAGATTCGGATTTCATGTTCCTGAACATTGGGCCGCAACACCCAGGCACACACGGAGTGCTTAGGATAATTCTTCAATTGGATGGAGAGGATATTGTGGATGCCGTGCCCGATATTGGCTTTCATCACCGCGGTGCAGAAAAAATGGCCGAGCGGCAGTCGTGGCATACCTACATTCCTTACACCGACCGCATAGATTATCTCGGAGGCGTCAATAATAATCTCGCCTATTTATTGGCAGTGGAAAAACTGGCGGGTATTGAAGTGCCCGAGCGTGCTCAAGTTATCCGCGTCATGATGTGCGAGTTTTTCCGCATTGCCAGTCACCTGGTTTGGTACGGAACATTTGCGCAGGATGTGGGGCAGCTCTCGCCCGTGTTTTACATGTTCACCGATAGAGAAAAAATCTTTGACATTGTGGAAGCAGTTTGTGGTGGCCGTATGCATCCCAATTGGTTCCGCATTGGTGGTGTTGCCCAAGACCTTCCGAATGGATGGGATACGCTCGTAAAAAATTTCCTGAATTACTTTCCAAAAAAATTAAAAGAATATGATGCGATGGTCATCAGCAACGCCTTATTCAAAGCGAGAACTGTTGGCATTGGAATATTCACTAAGCAAGAAGCCATCGAGTGGGGCGCAACGGGTGCGAACCTCCGGGCGACTGGATTCGAGTGGGACTTCCGAAAAAAACAACCTTACTCGGGCTATGAAAATTATGAGTTTGATATCCCAACCGGTAATAATGGAGACTGCTTTGACCGGGCACTGGTGCGGATTGGGGAAATGCGTCAGAGCCTTCGCATCATTGAACAATGCTTGAAGAACATGCCCGAAGGCCCCTACAAGTCTAGCCATCCATTGACTACACCACCCAACAAAAAGCAGACGATGCAGGATATTGAAACGCTGATTACACACTTTTTGAATGTGAGTTGGGGGCCGGTTATTCCTCCTGGTGAAGCGATGAGTTGTATTGAAGCCACAAAAGGAGCGAACAGTTACTATGCAATAAGTGACGGTAACACATCTCCGTATAGAATGCGGGTTCGAACACCATCGTTTGCGCACATGCAAATGTTGCCCTACATCAGCAAAGGTTACACCGTGGCTGATATGCTTAGCATTTTAGGCGCGATGGATTTTGTACTGGCGGATATTGATAGGTAAAAATAGTTTCAAGTTTCAGGTTCCAAGTTAGGGGCAACCTTGAAAACTGAAAATTGTGACCTGGAATTTTGAATTTGAATATGCTGACTGTTGAAGAAATAAAAGAAATCGAGCATGCCATCAAACTGGTGCCATACAAAAAGGCGGCAAGTGTGGAAGCATTGAAAGTAGTTCAAGAGCATCGTAGATGGATTTCGGATGAGAGTTTGCGCGATGTGGCAAAATTCCTGGACATGAGTCCGGAGGAATTGGATTCGGTAGCTACGTTTTACAATCTGATCTTTCGTAAGGAAGTTGGTAAACATGTGATTTTGGTTTGCGATAGTATTAGTTGTTGGGTGATGGGGTATGAAAATTTACGCAATGAACTCTTCAACCGACTCGGAATAAAATACGGAGAGACAACAACGGATGGTTTATTCACTGTGCTGCCGAATTGTTGTCTGGGCACCTGCGATTGCGCCCCGGCATTGATGATAGATAATGATTTGTATAGAAATATAAAAGTTGAACAATTGGATGAAATACTTTTGAAATACAGGTGAATGGTAAGCGGTATTCGGTAATCAGTAATCGGTTTGAAACTAAACACCGATTACTGATTACTGATTACCGATAACCGATTACTGATTATGGAGAGACCACTCACACACCACATTCGCAAAGACGGCAGGCCACTCACTCTGAAAGAGTATGAGGCGGTTGGCGGTTATCAGGCGTTGCGGAAAATGTTGACCATGACTCCGAAAGAAGTTCAGGCTCTCGTGAAGGATTCTAATTTGAGAGGAAGAGGAGGTGCGGGGTTCAGCACAGGTCTAAAATGGAGTTTCGTTCCGCTGGATGCCCCCAAACCGAAATACCTCATCACCAATGCCGATGAAATGGAACCCGGTACATTTAAGGACCGGATTTTATTGGAGAGTACTCCGCATCAGCTTATTGAAGGAATGATTATCGCGGCATACGCGATTCAGGCAGATGTATCTTATGT
>JAYUHI010000191.1:0-4952 GCA_043767095.1 Bacteroidota bacterium | reverse complement strand
CAATATCAGGAAAAATACAAAGCAGCTAAAATTGCCTATCTGGAAAGAAAACTTGCACAATTGAAGCAAGCCGCCTAAGCGAGTTATATAGAAGGTTTCTTCAAGGCGTTTAATTCATCAATCGTTACCTTTCTCCCTTTGCCTGCTTTATAATCTTTGTCGCCTTGAAGTATCATTTTTACAAATTCAGGTTTATGGATTTTCTTTAGGCACTTCAAATTTAATTTTCAAGGCTCTCATAAAAATTGTTATGAAACAGTCAAAATTATTTATTCGTTGACCAAAATACCCGCTCTAAACACCAATGTTTTAACCACTTTTCCCTCCTCATCAAACTCCTTCCACTCTTTGTGTTTCCGGTTGGCGACATATTCACCTTGCTCTTTGATTTTTCCATTGGGATGATAGGCCGTGTAAATCCCGTGCATGCGGCTGCCCCGATAATCGCACTCCCATTGAACGTCCCCATTCTCGTAATAATTTTTCACCGGCCCGGTTATCAGGTTAAACTGATACATTTCTTCTGTTGCTTTTTCTCCGTTCGGGTGATAGGTTATCCGCAGCCCATGTAGTTTTCCATCCTGGTAGTTTTCAACAACATCCCGCGACTTACCATCGGAGCGATAATAAACCCATTTTCCATCCGGCTTGCCTTTGAGGAAATGTTTTTCAGAAATAGCGGCCCCTGTTTCCGTGAATGATTCCTCCGTTAACTCCAATCCGCTTCGCGAAACAATTTCTTTGGTTTGGACTACTCCATTATGATAGTACACATAATTGGTTCCTGTTTTTCCTCCTAAGTAATATTGGTACTTATGGCGCACGGCACCATCCGCATAATAGCCGGTGTTAGGCCCGTGGGGCTGGCCGTTCATGAATGATCCCTCCAGCAACAAATGCCCCAGGGAATCATAATGTTTAAAGATGCCAATCTTTTCCCCCGATGACAGGGTGGAGCTGTTTTCTAATTGTGCATTCCGGTAATAGGTTTTATAATAATCGGTAATGTTACCGTTGGTCATGTTCGCTTCTGTTTCCAGCACACCACTTTCGTAAAATGTTTTTGCCGGGCCATTCGGTTTTCTGTTTTTGTACGTCACTTCTTTCCTCACCTTGCCCGACCGGTAGTATTCTTTTACCAACCCCTCAGGTCTTCCTTTCACAAAAAAAGTTTCATTTTTCTTGGCCCCTGTTTCAAAAAAAGATTGCACACTATCCACCAGGTGATTGTTTTGATAATAGGCGCGCTGGACCATTTTCCCCTCCAGGTCAAAAATTTCAACCGGCCCATTGCGCACGCCATTCAGGTAATTTATTTTTCGCACCAGTCTTCCGTTATCAGCATATTCATAAAATGTACCCGACCGCTTACCCTCACTAAATGTCCCCTCGAGTTCTAACTTACCCTTTATGGAATAACGCTTGTAGCTGCCGTCCGGGGTTTGATTATCGGAGGATGCCACAACATACTCCTCGCGCACTTTGGTTTTGGATTCATCAAAATAGGTCTTGATATTTTTTTGTGAATATCCTGCGAAGGGCAGTAGAAGTATGATTGCAAAATTCTTTGTCATTATTCGGATGGATTGTTTTTTAAACGATTAGTCTTGCGGTTAATTGTAGTTTAAAATCATTAATATTAAGATGTATGCCTGATTAACTTGGGGTTGACTCAAAAGGTGGAATCAGGTGTCAGCCTGAGCCTGTCGAAGGTTAATGTAAACCCAGAGAGAGGTTTCGACAAGCTCAACCTGACAAGCAAAGTACTTTTTAGTCAGCCCAAAGTTGTAGTTCATCAACTTATGTCATTATCCAATTTCAATTACAATGGCAGATGCTCCGCCCCCTCCATTACAAATTCCAGCTACCCCAATTGAGGAATTATTCTGCCTGAGGATGTTGGCGAGCGTCATGGTAATCCTTGCGCCCGATGCCCCGAGCGGATGGCCGAGCGCAACAGCACCTCCATTCACATTCACTTTCTCCGGGTCAAGCCCGAGTTTGATATTGTTGGCAATAGCAACGGCCGAGAAGGCCTCGTTGATTTCATAAAACCCAACATCTTTCTTATCCACTCCGGCTGCTTTCATGGCCTTTGGAATGGCCAGCGATGGCGCGGTAGTGAACCACATCGGGTCTTGAGCTGAGTCGGCAAAGCCGAGGATTTTAGCGATCGGTTTCAAATTCAATTCTTTCATTTTTTCTTTGCTCATCAACACCACGGCTGCTGCTCCATCATTGATGTTCGATGCATTGGCCGCAGTTGCCGTTCCGTCTTTGCCGAACACCGGCTTGAGGGAAGGAATTTTATCGAACGATACATTCTTATACTCTTCATCTTCCGAGAACAAATTTACTTCGCCTTTCCGCCCAACAATTTCAACGGGTATCACTTCATCTTTAAACTTTCCCAATGCCCAGGCAGCAGCTGATCGTTTATAAGAATTGATAGCATATTCATCTTGCGCCTGCCGGCTGATGTTCATTTCTTTTGCTGTGTTGTCGGAGCAAACCCCCATCGCACAATGGTTATAGACATCAGTGAGGCCATCGTAACTTAAACCATCTAACAACTCACCGTTGCCAAACCTGTAACCATACCGGGCCTTCATTAAATAGTATGGAATATTCGACATGCTTTCCATGCCTCCGGCAACTACGACATCATTCTGACCCAACATAACGGATTGCGCACCAAGCATAATCGATTTCATTCCCGATGCGCATACTTTATTCACTAATGTGCAGGGAATGTTGTAGCCAAGTCCTGCGCCTACAGCTACCTGCGTGGCTGGTGCCTGGCCGAGGCCGGAAGAAATAACATTACCAAAGAATAACTCCTGAACCTGAATAGCTTCCAGATTTATTTTGGATAGAGCAGCTTTCACGGCAACCGATCCGAGTTTAATGGCGCTAAGGCTGGCCAGTGATCCTCCAAAACTCCCGATGGGAGTGCGCACGGCTGATACAAGGTAAACTTCTTTCATTTGTTGTCTGATGTTTGATGGCTGATTATCCGATGCATTCTGAATTGAATTTAACTACCAATCCGGCTTCCCCTTATCCCTCGGCTTCGTTGCTTTGCGTTTGTTCTGCTGAAGGTACTGCACCTCCTGGTTTTTCATTGCCTCTAAAATCATTTTGGCTTTCTCTTCAGTCACCTTCATCTCTTTTAGTTTATCGGGATTGAAATTATCTTTTTTGTCTTTCGGGTCTTTGTTCTCTTTGTCCTTGTCTTTGGCTTCCTGCTCTTTTTTTTCTTTCTCCTGCTTGTCTTTATCGGCCTGGTCTTTTTGCTGTTGATCTTTTTTCTCCTGGTCTTTCTTTTCCTGATCCTGTTTGTTCTTGTCCTGGTTTTGTTTGTCGTTTTGCTTCTGATCTTTATTTTCTTTTTTGTCCTGATCTTTATTCTGGTCGTCTTTCTTATCCTGATTTTGTTGTTCCTGCTTTTTCTGCTCTTCCAGTTTCTTCTTCACCATCTCATAATCGTAGCGGGCATCTTCGTTGGTAGGATCCGTTTTCAGCGCTTCCTTAAAATTGGTGAGTGCTTCCTCCAGGCGGCTTTGCCGGTTGTTCAAAACGCCCAGTTGTTGATAGGCATTTGATTTTAATGTCTTGTTTTGACTGGTCAATAATTTCTGGTAAGCAGAGAGGGCATTAGCCGTATCATTCATATTGAAGTAGGCATGCGCCATATTCATTAGCACTTCATCTTCTTTTACTCCGAGCGAGTCGGTGAGGTATTTGTATTTCTCCAGGGCAGTTTTGTAATCACCCTCCACAAAAGCTTTTTTAGCACCGGCCTTTGCGGAATTTACTTTCCCGATCTTTCCGGGGTCAATGGCGAGAAGTAGCAGAATAAAATAGAAGAGAAGCAATTTCATATTCTCACGGTCTTAACGTTAACCAATACATCCAGGCACAATAAAACTAATCCCAAAATTAAGAAATAATAATAGCGGTTGGCCGATACATCTACGAAACGGGTGTCGCGCACTTCTCCTTCAATATTGTTGATGGTGTGGATGAGTTTGGTTACGTCATTCTGCACATCACTTAATTCAAAATATTGCCCGCTTGCGCGGGTAGCTAATTTCCGGAGCGGCTCATCGTTTAGTTTGGTGATCACGGTTTTCCCTTCGCGGTCGGTTTTATAACCGCGTTGTGATTTTATCGGGCTTCCGGCCTGGGTTCCAACGCCCAGCGTGAACAGCCGGATGTCTGCATCTTCAATGTCTTTGGCCACATCTTCCGTTTCTTCGCCAAAATCTTCGCCATCGCTAATCAGCACAACCACTTTCGATTTTTGCTTAGCTGCAGCCTGGTCATTCTCAAATTTGGTTTGTGCCATGCGAAGAGGAGGGCCGAAGTCCGTTCCCGATGAAGGCACGAGTGCGGTGTTCATGGTTTCAATAAACAGGTTGAGTGCATTTTGATCGAACGTGAGCGGGCATTGCATGAACGCCTCTGAACTAAAAATAATGATGCCTATTCTATCGGAACTAAAGGCTTCCACAATCCGCTTCATTTCAAACTTAATTTTCTCCAACCGGGTAGGTTGAATATCGAAAGCATCCATCGACTTTGATAAGTCAACGCAAATCATAATGTCTTTGCCCACCGATTTAATTTCCTTTTTCGAATCGCCAAAAGAGGGGCCCAGGAAAGCTACCATCAACAAAGCAAAAACCAGGAATCTTAAAATGGATTTGATGAAGACGTTGCCAAAGGAAGAGTGAAGCATCCTTCCAATTTTCACAACGCGGAAAATAAACAGCCCGTAAAGAGCTATGAACAAAGCAGATAAAATGATCTCTGTAAGACTGAAATTCCTGAACCAAACCATAGGCAAAAATAGGCACTTTATAGTGTTGGGGAAATATGGGAGTTAAGAAATCAGATAACCAGAAATGGTTCTCCGCTGGTTTGTTACTTAAAATCTGAAACCCATT
>JAYUHI010000190.1:0-4961 GCA_043767095.1 Bacteroidota bacterium | reverse complement strand
TAGTCAGCAGCGGAGCCATTTGTTTGGTGGTGTCCATCAATTTTAAAATGGTTCTGGCTCCTGGTGATCCGCAAAGCGAAACAGGAGCAACGATGCCCAACTGAATTTGACCCTGGTATGAATTCAGGGGACTGTAATGATGGGAGAGTGCGGCCATCAGCAACAACGCACTCAAACATAAGAAGGCGATTGTTTTAGTCATGACTCTGTTATTTAAAATTGAAATTAAAAGAAAAAATAATTAAATGAAAGCCCCGGCAAACGAGCAAGAAGAATCAATCATGGTTTCAGCCATATTTTTTCCACGGCAGACTTTTCCACCATCTTCCGGGAAAAATAAACCGGGAAATGTTTATCGTTCGCCCATCCTTCAAATAGGTTTTTGTAAAACGGACTATCAGGGTTGCCACTCTGTCCGGGTGTGTTGGTGAACATGCAGGTATCCCAATCTTTCGTGTCAACCGCAATCCGGAAAGATGCACCTGCCAATTGATTATCAATGCTGGTGGTCATGCCGGGGGTTTGGCCGTAACCTCCTCGTGGCAATGGGCCTGCTTCCAGTTTTTGGCGTGTCTCCTCGTTCACCGCATTGCTGAGCAGGTGCTTGATGAGTACATGGTGGTAGGCAGTTTGGCCATATCGCCATTGGTTCATGTCTGGTCCTAATTTTTTTGATAGATCGATTACACACTCCTCCAATGCTTTCATGAGAAATTGATCTCGACTCGTTTCACCACCGAGCTCTGCTCGAGGATTGATGATCCACGTTATGACTTTGCTCAACGCCAATGATCGAACATGTTTTTTCCCTTCTTCCGGAACCACGAGGGCGAGCATGTTGGCTACAATCTTCTTTTCCCACGACACGTAAATGGCAGCACTGACGGAGTCTTTATGTAGGAGAGGCTCCCACTGAGAACTCAAAAGTCTTAGCCTGGCTTTTTCGGTTAAGGCATCGCTGCTTTTTAGATTGCTGAGAAAGGGAATCAATTGCCGCGCGGGCAGCGAGAGATAATCAAATTGTAAGGCCATCATATCTTCAAGCGAAAATTTTCCGGGTTGGCTCAACACTTCGTTGATCCGGTTCACTCGATACTGGTCGGCCCATGTCCAACCAACTGCCTGGCGGTTTGGATAATTTTCGGGAACATTGTTTTCATTGGCCGTGGCCCAAAATCCTTTCTTTGGATTTACAATGCCTGGTAATTTTCTGATGGGCAAGTATCCATCCCATTCAAACCGGCCATCGCCCGGCACAGGCACCAGCCCACTCCAGTTTTTTCTGTTGGGAGCAATGCCCACGGCTTGCCAGGCAATGTTTCCTTTCCGGTCCGCCCAAATCATATTTTCTCCAGGGATGTAGCTGAAGGTGCAGGCTTCTTTGAATGTCTCCACCGTAGAGGCTTGGTCAATACGAAGGCTGGCGAGATACGGAGCCGAACCTGCTTCCAGCCAACCGCATCGAACAGCAAAAGCCACATGATTCAAATTATCAACATGTGTTACCGGGCCATGACGTGTGTAGAGATGCTCCAGGTAAACATCGGGCGCACCCTTCACATGAATGGTATCGGCAATGGAACGCATGGTTTCCCAACCCCCCTGGTACAAGTATTGTTTTGGATTTTCGGGATTGAGTTCATAGACATACAAATCTTCTGCATCGATGTCAAAAATGGTTAAGCCCCAGGCGCCAAACTCATTATGGCCGATGGAAACTCCGGGTATTGTTGGCTCACCGCCACCCAGCACATTCCAGCCGGGTGCATTCAGATGAACCATGTACCGGAGGGATGGAGCGGTTATCGCGCGGTGCGGATCGTTAGCCAGCAGAGGAAAATTACTTTTCGACCGGGCTCCGCTCACGATCCAGTTGTTGCTGCCGATGGCCTTCCAATCTTGCTCGTGAAAATTCTTCCAGGCTTCAGCATCCGCGGAAGCGAGATTTTCAAATTCTTTCCAGTTTGGATTGGCACTTAGTCTAAGGTCTTGAGGCGTGAACGAAAGTGCTTTTCTAAAAGCCACGTACGGCTCGATGATGCTTTCAAGAAGTTTTTCTTTTTTGATTTTCGGATCGATGGTCAGGTGGGGTACACCCGGTTCAAAGTTGAAGAGTTCCTTCACTTTTTCTTCGCCCAGCGTTATAACTGCACGTGCAATGTTTAGCTCCTCAGTTAAGTTACCCAGCAAACCCTGATGCCGCGAGATAACTACTTCAGGTTTCCAGCGCACTGGCTTTATGTCCAACAGTTTAAACTCCAACGGAAGCAACGCTGGATTTTTTTCCGTTTCGGAAATGAAGGCATTGATGCCCTCGGTAAATGCAGTGATGATCAGTTCGCCCCGCGGATGATAATGATTGAACTCCTGTTTCAGGTTGCCCCGGAATTTAAAAAGCCTCGCCCCCATGTCGCGCTGAATCTCACGAGGGCCAAGAATTTCTGCAATAGTGCCAGTAGCCTGCCTCCTCCACATTTCAAATTGAAACAACCGGTCTTTGGCAGCGCAGTAACCTTGAGCGAAAAATAAATCGTGTTCGTTTTTTGCATAGATATGATTGACACTGTTTTGATCGCGGAGGATTTCAACCGCATCGAGCAAGCCATTTACTTTTAACTCAGTCGCAGATTGAGAAAAACCTGACTCATAATAAAACAGCAAAAAGAAAATCAAGGTATATCTCATGTCATTACTTTTCCAAAAGGTAAAAAACAAAGAGAAAAGAATTGTTAGAATTTGACCTGCGGTGCCATTCAGGAAATTAAAACCTGTAGGTATCCTTTATCAATTGATTGAGTTTATTGAGTTTGTACCTAAGGGTTTAGAATAGACTTTAAGTGTATTAATCCCGGGCTTTTGATTTCAATGAGTCGAGACAACAGTACCTCAACATTTTGTTTTTTTAGGTTAATAACCTTTTTCAATTCCTTATGGGAATTTGGGAGTTCGAATGGTTTTTCCCTTAAGTCAAGACTCGCTATCCTACAGAGCATCAATAACCAATCTTCAAATTCAATCGGACCTATGGAAATCAACTTAAAGTTTTTGCTGGCATATAGTTTCAAATCATGATTTTGTTCAATGGGTTTCAATGACCGAATTAATCGAGGTTGATGATAGGGGTGGTCACTATCTTCATCGATTACCCCGATACACCTCTGAGTACTTTTTTCCAAATATTTACCAACACGGAATTTGTCACCGGCCATGATAATTTTCATCCCTGGCCTGATTGTTTTGATCAGAGTGAAGTGCGCTAAGTCTTCAACAACGATCATTACTTTTCGAGAAAATAGCTGAAATTTAAAGTTATGTCTAAATCTGAATTTACAAACTCATTAATTTCTTCGCCAGACAAAACCTTAATCTTTGTTTGATAATCATCCTCCATGTATGTCAGACAAATATTAAGGTTCTCCATTCCGAGTTTGGCGACCAGGGTATTGATCAAGTATGAGTTATGGGTAGTGAAGAAGTATTGATTTGATTCATCCTTGGCTAGTCGCTCCGCAAAATAAGTTGTGTAGAAAGGGAAGAGGTTAGCTTCCGGCTCGTCAAAAACCAAAACGCAATCATGATTGGTCTCCAAAGCCAAAATCAAAAATGTAATCCTTCTCAATGTTTCTGAAGTGGCTTCAAAGGAATAACGGCTCGAAATATTTCCTGAATCTTTAATTAAACTGACCTCGTTTCGCTCCTCATCCAGCAGCAACCGTAACCCTTTGGATTTATATATTTCACCAATCAAGTCTCGAGGCTTCTCGTTTGTAGTAAGGGAGGTAATTAAGTTTTCTCCAGATGGAGCAAGCAGATAGCCGGGTTTTTTTATTCCGAAATAGGAAAGAGATTTGTACTGATAAAATCTGAAAGGTGAATTAAATGGATCATTCCAACTGGCACTGATTCCCTGGTCATGAGTATTAATTTTAATGTTTAGTATAGTTCCTGGTATTCCATTAGTTAGAACACAGTTATACTCATGATTGCCAAAAGAAATTTTTGCGGCATATTGATCTGCATTAATAGTGATGTTTTGAGAAACCTCTTTATTATAGAATACTTCAGCAAAGCTCTTAAATCTAATGAGGTCTTTTAGGTAATGGGTATTTCCATCTGAGAAAATGCCAATAGCCTCAACAATATTCGACTTCCCTGCATTTGGTTCCCCAATAAAAATATTGATTTTCTTACAGGCTAAATCCAGTTTCCTGATTGATTTGAAATTCTCAATACTTAACTTTTCAATCATGAACCAAATTTAGGACAAAATCCTAAGATGCCGCAATCTTCCCCACTGCATCAATAAACCGATCCAGGTCTTTGATAGTAGTATAAACGTGTGGCGTTACCCGCACCGCATTGATGCCCTCCCACTTGATGGAAACGGTGTGAATCTGGTAATCACTCATGAGCTTCGATGAGATGTCACCCACATCCAAACCATCAATACTAAACGTGCCAAGGGCACAACTGTATTCGGGCTTGAGCGAGATATGAAGTTTTACCCGCGGGTTTTTGGTGAGTGCCTCACACCAATATTTTTTCAGGTAATGCAGGCGTTCTTGCTTGCGCTTCCCTCCGATGGCATTGTGAAAATCAATGGCCTGGCCAATCGCCTGTTCCGGTGCGAAGGAGCGTGTGCCGAGCGCTTCAAACTTATGGATGTCTCCGCTTTGCGGTTTGTCGGTTGGAAAGATGGGCCATGTTTTTTCAATCAAATCTTTTTTAATGTACAGGAGCCCTGTGCCGAAAGGTGCGCACAACCATTTATGAAGGCTGGTGCCGAAATAATCGCAATTCAAATCTGATATTTTAAAATCCACATGCGCGAAAGAATGCGCAGCATCGACAATAGAAATAATTCCCCGCTTTCTGGCTTCCGCACAAAGTTTGGCGGCAGGCAGAATTTGGCCCGTCCATGTGATGAGGTGAGTGATGTGCCAGATTTTTGTTTTGGATGT
>JAYUHI010000189.1:0-11774 GCA_043767095.1 Bacteroidota bacterium | reverse complement strand
CAGAATTGTTGGCATTCGGGGGGCCTACCATCAGCACTCTGTCAATTATGCACCAGATGGTTTTGATGGGCGACCCCGCTGTTAAATTATTTGGCGCGCCCAAACCCGACTATGCCATTAAAGATGAGTTTCTGAGCAAAGTTTCTTTCGATGGAACGCCAATTACAGCAGCCACAAAATCTTTTGGCATCCAATACAAAATCCAGAATTACGGCCAGGCGAGGAACGATTCATTGAAAATAATTTTGACCCGTACTTTCCCTGACAACTCGATTGTGACCTACGATACCATTATTCCGCCTGTATTTTATGAAAGCGTATTTGTTTTTGTGGTTCCCAACCCGGATAACCAGGGTGGGCAAAACACTTTCACAATAGAAATTGATCAGGACAATGAGTTGAGTGAGTTGAACGAAACAAATAATGTAGCCGACTTTATCTTGTTTATCCCGGGCAGTTCAACGTTCAATCTTGTGCCTTATCATTATTCGATTGTCAATTCTACTTCCGTAGAACTGATTTTTCAAAATACAAATCAAATCCCGGCCTTTCGCGATTATCAATTGGAGTTGGATACGCTCCCCACCTTCAACAGTCCGTTTTTAGTAAAAAGGAAAATTGGCGCGAATGTGCTGGTCAGGCATGTAGTTACAATTCCATCGAAAGACTCCACCGTTTATTACTGGCGCACCAAACTGGATCAACCTTCGGAAAACGAAAGTCCCGATTGGTTCACTACATCATTTTCCTACATAATCGGTGGCGTTCCGGGCTGGACTCAATTGAAGTATCCGCAGTTTTCTGAAAATAAATTTTCAACCTTACAACAAGATGCATGGGGTAAGTTGAGTTTCCCAGAATTTGTATCCACTGTGTTTGTTCAGAATTTTGGCAGCGCTAATCCTGCTCCGTACACCAGCACATCATTCAAAGTAAATAACGAGGAGTTGAACTTAGGCACCCAGGGCCAGCCATGCCGCAACAACACCATTAACCTGGTAACTTTCGATAAGAGCACGGGCAACACCTATCCTGCCATACCCTTTAACTTTCAGGATCCTCGTACTTGTGGCCGGGAACCGCAAGTGATCAATAGTTTTACGCTTACTGAAGCAGAGGCCGCCTCGAATGGTCTGGCCCAGGCCATCACCAACATAGCCGTGAATGATTCTGTTGTTTTCTTCACCATCGGTAATGGTGGGGTGGGCAGTTGGTCGGCAGCCTTGATTTCAAAGTTGGGAGAGGTGGGCTTATCCTCTTCGCAGATATCGGGATTTCAGGCCGGTGAACCTATGATTTTTTTTGGGAAGAAAGGAGTTGGGCCCGGAGCGGCACAAGTATTTCGCCCTTCAGTAACGCCATTGAATCAACAGGAGTTGGTGGTGAATAAAACCATTACGGCACGATCAAAATCAGGAACCATGAGTTCCCCCTGGATTGGTCCTGCCAAAGGGTATTCCTATGTAATTCGAAAAGTTAATAATGCACAGCCATCCGACAATTTCAGTGTTAAAGTGATAGGTCTTGCCAGCGGCAATCAGGAGGTGGTGTTGTACAATGGCAACAATAGTTATGTAAACCTTGCTTTCATTGATCCTGAAATTTATCCCTTGATTAAACTTCAATTGACCACCACTGACGAAACCAATTTAACTCCGGTGGATTTGAAAAATTGGATGGTGCGTTACTCGCCTGTGCCTGAGGGAATATTATTATTTCGCGGATCTTCAGCACCGGTTTCCCTGCAGGAAGGGGAAATGTGGAGCGGCAAATTTTCTTTTATCAATCTGACCGGGTATGTTTTTGAACATAATGATGTTGGTGTAGGAACTCTCGATGTCGGCTTAAAAATTTTTAATCAGGACAATAGTATAACGGAAACTCAAAGCATTCAGATTGCAACACCATTTCCAAAAGATTCAACAATTTTTAATTGGGAAACCGGAACAATCGGTTGGGCAGGTATAAACAATCTCACGCCAACGGTAAATACTCAATTTAACCCTGACCAATACAATTTCAATAATCAATTGCCTCTTGAAAGCTACCTGGCAGTGACGCCCGATGAACAACCGCCCGTGCTGGATGTTACTGTGGATGGCCGGTACCTGGCGAATGGTGATGTAGTATCGCATACTCCTGTTGTGAAAATAACCATCATGGATGAAAATATTTTTCGTTATAAAACCGACACCGCTGGCATTCAGATTTTTATTAAAGATCTCAACACTGAAGTAAGTAAAAGAATAAATTTCACCCACCCGGCCTTAGACTGGAGTCCTGCTTCACCTGAAACTGATTTCCAGATCTCATTTCAAACCGAATTGAATGCTGGCGAGTATGAACTTTCCGTTCAGGGGGCCGATGCCAGTGGAAACCCGAGCGGAGAAACACCATACACCGTTTCGTTTTTAGTTACCGATGAGTTGAGTGTTCAGTTTGGTGAGCCATTTCCAAACCCTTCTTCCAATTCATTTTCATTTCCCATCCGCCTGAGCGGTAATGAATTGCCTGAATCTATGTCGTTAAAAATTCTTTCCCCTGATGGCCGCCTCATGCATCATTTTGGGTTGAGTGATGTTTCAGGGTTTTATGTTGGGAGTAACTATTTGAAATGGAATGCACAAGATGCGGACGGGGCCGACATTCCCAACGGGCTCTATTATTTCAAACTTGAACTTTCGGTTTCAGGGAAGGACTATTCTAAGGTTGGCAGGTTAGTATTGATCCGGTAATAGAAATATTTCCTATATTCGCTGGAAATATTTCTTGCTATGGATGCATTAGCGTTTATGAGAAAGAGTCGGTTAGACAAGCGCTTTCTGAATGATGACCATATTCTATTATCGACCGCCCGCAAAGGAGTGAGCCCAAAAGTTGCTCAATATTTATTGAATTTATCAGGTGCCACCAAGGCAAGTCTCGAACCCTTGCTGCCCGAAACCTACAAGAACATGACGCGCAAGATTAAGCTTGAGATGTATGCTTCTGAGAGGATCTTAATGATCTCTCGCGTATTTGTAAAGGGACATTCAGTTTTTGGAAAGACGGAAAAACTGAAAAGCTGGCTTTCCCGGTATAATCCTTTTTTAGGGGCAATGCCTTTTGAAATCTTGAACACCACGACTGGATGCAATGCTGTGTTGGATGAATTAACCCGTATTGAAGAGGGGATTTTAGCATGATTGTTTATCGTGTTGCACAAAGAAAGCGCGCCAAGGATTTAAGTGGGAGGGGAGCTTTTTTAGTTGGTGGTCGTTGGACCCCAAAAGGAGTCTACGCGTTATATGCAGCTCGAAATGCAAGTCTGGCGGCATGGGAGGTATTCGTACACCAGGTGGGTAGCGAAGAGTGGCCCGTTGATTATTGCCTCGTTCAAATACAACTTCCGGATAAACGCAGTTACTATCAAACTATCCGTAAAGCTCAATTGCCAAAAGATTGGGATGCCTTGCCTTATTCCGCTGAAATTCAAAACCTGGGAAGGATTTGGTTTCAACGTAGAAATAAACTGGGCGTGTTTGTGCCATCGGCTGTTATGAAAGGTGAACAAAATGTAATTCTCAATCCACAATACCCGCGGTTCAAATCGGTGGTTAAAGTCCTTGTTGTAGAATCCTTTCAATATGACGCCAGGATCAAAGAGGGAGTTTTGTGGAAGTAAAGCTGTCACCCTAAAAAATTTCTCATCCGTTAAAATAATTCACGCGCTAACTCCGACTCCTTCCTTGAAACCGTAAATGGAAGAAGGTGGAGATGAACGTAACCATGGAGCAAATCAAGGAGAACACATTCCTGAAGGAGAAGGATCGATTGTTGGGGTTTATCCGCAACCGCGTGAAGAATATGGAAGAAGCGGAGGATATTCTTCAGGATGTGTTCTATCAGTTTGTTGCAGGGTTTGAAGGCATTGAATCAATTGACCGGGTATCCTCATGGCTGTACAGTGTGGCGCGAAACAAAATCATTGATCGCTACAGACGCGATGCATCCCGGCCTAAGCAAACTGATTTTGAAATAGGAGCAGGCCACGATGATGGAACTCCGCTGAGCTTGCAAGAGATTCTTCCCGATCTTGACAATTCTCCTGAATCGGCTTTGATACGTGAGGCTATTTGGGATGAGATCACTGATGCACTGTCGGAATTACCGGTTGATCAGCGGGAGATATTCATCCAGAATGAAATTGAAGAGAAGAGTTTCCGTGAGATAGCAGAAAGCTCAGGCGTATCCATAAACACCCTGCTATCGCGAAAGCGCTATGCCATCATTGCCTTGCGAAAGCGGTTGCAGAAATTTTATGATGAAGTTTTATCAGATAAGTAGAATGTTTAAAAATTAAGTAAATAAATATCAAAATGCGTCACCCCTCTCCCTCGGAGAGGGGACGGGGGTGAGGCCAAACATTAAATAAATACGACTATGAAAAGAGGATGGAAGATTGCGATGCTGGCCAGTCTGTTTATCGCAGGATTTTTTTTGATGGTGCTGGTAGTGCAGGCATTATGGAACTGGCTGGTGCCGGGAATATTTGGATGGAGTACAATTTCCTATCTGCAGGCACTCGGCCTGCTGATCTTATCCAAAATTTTATTTAAGGGTTTTTTCTGGAACCGAGGTCATTGGGGCAACGGTCGGTGGGGTGGAGGCCATTGGAAATCCAGGTGGAGCACAATGACTCCCGATGAGCGGGAAAAATTCAAGCAGAAGATGCGGGAGAAGTGTGGCTGGTGGAGCAAACCCGAATTGAAAGAGACTGACACTCAATCGAAATAAAATATTTTTTCCAATCGGCCAAACCTTAATATAAAACTGGCGTTTTTATCTTCTGTAAACTTCGGAAACTTTGGACAAGTCAGAAGTTTCCATAGTTTTGCACCCCTAATTATTGTGAGATGGACGAAATAAAGCAGAAAATAATAGCTGGAGCCAATGAGTTATTCATGAAGTACGGCATCAGGAGTGTTACTATGGACGACATCGCTCGTCATTTGGGCATGTCAAAAAAAACCATCTATCAAACGTTCAGCGAAAAGGATGAGATTGTTTCGGCCGGAATAAAAATGCACTGCAACATGTGGCAAAAAAAGTCAGAGGACATAGCCAACTCCAGTTCCAATGCCATTGACGAGTTGCTCAAGTTTTCGGTTGTGTTTCGCGAGCAAATGAAAAAGATGAATCCCAACATGTTGTTCGATCTATTTAAATATCATCGCCAAACATGGGACGAATGGCTTACGTATAAAGCTCATGTGATTAAACAACGGGTTATTGATACTATCAACCGCGGTATGACTGAAGGTTACTTCAGGCCTGAATTAAATGCCGAGATTTTAGGCACCATGCGTGTGGAACAGTTGGAAGTGGCCTTTAACGACTCAGTTTTTCCTCACGACAAATTCAATTTCGAAGAAGTGCAGATGCAATTATTCAATCACTTCATTTACGGATGCCTCACCCGGAAGGGAATGGATCTGTATGAAGAAAGCAAACGACAAATTTTTGAACACGAATCAATCCCTATTATAAAATGAGAAAATTATACCTTATTCTATCCGGTGTGCTTTCTGCCATACTGGTGGATGCTCAATCAACCTTCACGCTCAACCAATGTATTGATTATGCCCTGGCCAACAGCATCAGCATTCAGAATTCTGTTTTGGATGAACGAAGTGCCGTAGCCAGAGTAAAAGAGATTACGGGCATGGGACTTCCCCAAATTAACGGCACGGTTTCCCTGACTTATAATAATAAACTCAGGCGTTTTTTTACTGAAAACATTGACACCACCGTTCGGCCCGATGCCTTTGGGTTTGTGCAGAATGTTCCCGGGGCGAAGGATCATGATATTGTTGCAGGCCAGAACTTTTTTCAGCTCAAGGGTGCCGGTGATGCGTCATTTACTGTTAACCAATTAATTTTTAACGGTTCTTATTTTGTGGGGCTTCAGGCGGCAAAGGCTCTCAAAGAATTGAGCGCGAAGGGCACCTCCAACTCAAAAGTGAATGTGGTTGACCAGGTTACGAAAGCGTTTTACTTAGCCCTTATCAACCGGGAACGTATTGGTTTGTTTAATAGTAACATTGGCCGCGTTGATACTTTGCTCCGCAACACGGTGGCATTAAATAAAAATGGTTTCGCTGAAAGTATTGATGTTGACAGGCTTCAGGTGGCCCTGAATAATCTCACTACTGAGCGTGAAAAGTTTGTCAACCTTCAGGCCCTCAGTATTGAGTTGCTGAAATTCCAAATGAACTATCCGATGAACAGTCCATTGGAAATTTCGGGTGATATCAGTTCTATCAACCCGGCAATAGATCCGGAGATTTACAAGAGAGATTGGGATTATCTGTCCCGCCCCGATTATCAAACATTAGAAGTAAACCGGAAACTCCAAACCCTCAACATCAAAAATAACTATGCCCTGGGGATGCCTTCAATTTATGCATTTGCCAACCTGGGCTATTCAACCCAATCGCCAACGGTTGGCGGCTTGTTTAAAACCAACACAGCAATTTCCAATGGTGAATTTATAGGGCCCGACAAATGGTATGGGTACTCACTTGTAGGCGTTACATTGAGTGTTCCTGTTTTTGGCGGATTTCAACTGAAGTATAAAATCCAACAGGAAAAAATAAACCTGTTAAAAATTGAGAACGGTATCAAGCAACTCAAATCAGGCATAGACCTCGAAATAAAATCTTCATTAGCTTCTTATCAAAATTCAATGAAGAGCCTGCAATCGCAAAAGATGAATATGGATCTTTCTGTCAAAATTGCCCGGGTCACCAAAATTAAATACGAGCAGGGCGTTGGCTCTAACCTGGAAGTGCTCGATGCCGAGAACACGTTAAAAGAATCGCAAGTGAATTATTATAATGCTATGTACGATGCCATTGTGGCCAAAGTCAACCTCGACAAGGCATACGGAAAACTTGTACCCGAAAACAAATCGAACTAAAACACCATAACCTTCCCAAATAATGAGAACACTTACAAACCTAACATTAGTGCTTGCGGTTTCTTTGCTCGTTGCCTCTTGCAGCAGTGCATCGAAAGATAAGCCAACTCAATTGGCAGAGTTGAAAGCGGAGCAGGCAAAAATTGCCAAACAAATTACTGACCTCGAGGCCGAGTTGGCAAAAGAAAAACCGGCCAATGCCACTGTAAGATCAAAAGAAGTGTTGGTGACGGAGATACAACCACGACAATTCGATCATTTTGTTCAAACGCAGGGAGCCGTTGAGTCTGAGCAAAACATTTTGGTTAGTGCCAAAACGATGGGCGTCATTACCCAGGTTTTTGTTCGCGAAGGCGAGGCGGTTGCCCAAGGGCAAGTGTTGGCGCAGATTGATAATACACTAACGCAACGGGGGATTGAAGAAGTGAAATTGCAACTGGAATTAGCCAACACGGTGTTCGATCGGCAGAAAAACTTATGGGAACAGAAGATCGGCACCGAAGTGCAATACCTGCAGGCCAAGTCTGGCAAAGAGGGGTTGGAGAAAAGACTTGCTTCTTTAAACGAGCAAATTGAAATGACTAAAATCAAGTCTCCCATCACGGGCATCGTTGATGCTGTTGAGGTGAAAGTTGGGCAGAACATCGCCCCAGGCATGCCGGCTGTGCGGGTGGTGAATAATGCAGAACTCAAAATCACGGCTAATATTTCGGAAGCGTACATATCGCGCCTAAAAAAAGGAGACAAGATTTCCGTTTCGTTTCCGGATTTTGACAAAACCTTCGAGGCCCGTTTGTCTTTTGTTGCCCGCAACATCGATCAACTATCCAGAACATTTATCGTTGAGGCTTCACTGCCTTCAACCCCTGACCTGCGCCCAAACATGACTGCCATTGTGAAAGTGATTTATGCTTCATTCCCTTCAGCCCTGGTGGTTCCGGTGAATGCCATTCAAAATGTAAATGGGGAAAAAGTGGTGTACGTTGTGGAAACCGTCAATAATCAATCGGTTGCCCGCAAGCGGGTGGTTCAGGTTAGCGGAGTGTACGACAACTTCGCGCAGATTACTTCAGGGATCAATCCGGGCGATAAAGTAATCACCACCGGTTTTCAAGGGCTTAACGATGGGCAATTTGTAAAAATTTAAAAATTTAATGCCTAATGCCTAATGCCTAACAACATGCAAGACACAGAAAAAGAATTCAAGCCTACCAGTTGGGCCATTGACAATAAGGTGAGCATATACGTAGCCACTCTCATAATCTGCATCGCAGGTATTTCAACTTATATCTCGTTGCCAAAAGAAAGTTTTCCTGAGGTAGTATTTCCAATGATCTATGTGGCGACTCCTTATCCTGGCGCAGCCCCGGCCGACATCGAAAACCTGATCACCAAACATTTGGAAAAACAAATGAAGTCGATCACGGGTGTGAAGAAAATCACCAGTAACTCCGTGCAAGACTTTTCGAATGTGATCATTGAGTTTGAAACCGACATCGATGTATCGCAAGCCAAGCGCGAAGTGAAGGATGCGGTGGACAGGGCCAGGCCAGCCCTTCCCAATAATTTACTAAAAGATCCCGAAGTAATCGAGATAGATATTTCTGCATTTCCTATCATGAACGTTAACCTATCAGGCGATTATGATTTACAAACGCTGAAGCGATATGCCGAGCAGATGCAAGACAGGATGGAAACGTTGAAAGAAATTCGGAGAGTGGATATTGTTGGGGCGCTCGATCGTGAAATTCAAATCAATGTGGATTTGTACAAAGTGGCGTTGGCCGGTGTGAGCTTAGATGATATTTCACAGGCCATCTCCGGTGAGAATGTTATCGTGCCTGGCGGGCAGTTATCAGTTGATGGAATGAAAAGATCACTCAGTGTGAGCGGAGAATATATTAATGCCGAAGGGATTGCCAACACTGTAATCGGGTCAATCAAGGGCGGAAAGGTTTACCTAAAAGATGTTGCTGAAGTTATCGATACCCATAAAGAACAGGAGAGTTTCGCGCGGTTAGACAAGCAGAATGTGGTAACACTCAACGTGATTAAACGAACTGGAGAGAATTTAATTCTCGCCTCCGATCAGATCAATGAGATTATTAAAGAATTTGAAGCGAATGTTTTGCCTCCCGGATTGAAAGTGACCATCACAGCCGATCAATCAGACAACACCCGATCCACCCTGCATGATTTGATTAATACCATTATCATAGGGTTTATCCTGGTAACCATCATCCTTATGTTTTTCATGGGTGCCACCAACGCTATTTTCGTTGGCTTGTCTGTGCCACTCTCCAGTTTCATAGCTTTCTTAGTGTTTCCAGGAATTGACTTCACGCTGAATATGATGACGCTGTTTTCATTTCTGCTGGCGTTAGGTATTGTGGTAGATGACGCGATAGTAGTGATAGAAAATACGCACCGGGTTTTTGCCAATGGTAAAGTACCGATTAGAAAGGCAGCCAAGATTGCGGCAGGCGAAGTGTTTCTTCCGGTGTTCTCAGGAACCATGGTGGTTTTGGCGCCATTTGTTCCGCTGGCGTTTTGGCCTGGGGTAATTGGTAAATTCATGATGTACCTTCCGGTTACGCTTATTGTTGCACTGCTTGCATCCCTGGTGGTGGCTTACATCATTAACCCGGTGTTTGCCGCTGATTTTATGAAGCCCCATAACCGTCAGGCGAACAAATCAAAATTCTCTAAAGGGTTTAAGATCACAGCCGTTGTTTTCGCATCCATTGCCCTGGTGTCTTATTTAATAGGATCGTTTGGATTTGGAAACTTTACGGTTTTCATTTTTGGCATTTATTCACTGCACCGGTTTCTGCTGGAAAAAATAATTATAGCATTTCAAACGCAGGTATGGCCACGGGCACAGCGCAGTTATAAAAATACGGTATCGTGGCTTTTACAAGGCTGGAGGCCGGCTGGAGTTATGGTCACCGTAGTATTTTTATTTTTCTTTTCGATTGTGTTCACGGGAATTCGCCAACCACCGGTGGTGTTCTTCCCCAACAGTGACCCGAATTTTATTTTCGCTTTTATCCGGATGCCCATTGGCACAGACCAACGGGTAACCGACTCCATCACTAATATTGTTGAAGACCGTGTGATTGCCGTAATGGGCAAAGACAATCCTATTGTGGAATCAGTCATCTCGAATGTGGCTATTGGCGCAAATGAAGATCAAATGGAAGCGGGCGGTCAGGCAAGTCCTCACCTCGGCAAAGTCTCCGTGGCCTTCGTAAAATTTGCCCAGCGTAACGGCCAATCAACAGCCGTGTATATGGACAGTATTCGCAATGTGATGAAGGGAATTAAAGGCGCTGAAATATCGGTGAACCAGGAACAAAACGGTCCGCCCACAGGTAAAGCAGTTAACATTGAAGTGACTGCCGATGATTTTGAAATGCTGGTAGCCAGTGCCAATAAAGCAAAGCGATATTTGGATTCGCTCCAGGTGCCGGGTGTGGAAGAATTGAAATCGGATTTTCAAAGCGACAAACCCGAAATCGTGATTAGCATCGACCGGGAGAAAGCCAATCGTGAAGGAATTTCTACGCAACAAATAGGTTTTGCGTTGAGTGCCGCTGTATATGGGCGCGAAGTTTCCAAATTCCGCGATGCTAATGACGAGTATCCCATTCAAATGCGCATTAGTAAAAACCAACGTAACGATGTAAACACGTTAATGAACTTGCCTATCACCTACCGCGACATGGGCATGGGAGGTCAGGTGCGGCAGGTGCCGCTCTCGGCCGTGGCCAGTGTAGATTACTCAAATAGTTATGCCGGTATTCGCAGGAAAGACCAGAAGCGTGTTATCACTATTTCATCGAATGTGTTGGGTGGGTTTAACCCAAACCAGGTGGTGGCCGATGTGCAGGAGCACTTAAACAATCTTTCCATACCCGATGGTGTTATTATTAAAATGACAGGCGAACAGGAACAGCAGGCTGAAACATTTTCTTTCCTGATTGTTGCTTTCGGGCTGGCGTTCGCCTTGATCACCATGATCCTGGTAACGCAGTTTAATTCTGTGAGCAAACCTCTTATCATTTTATCCGAGATACTGTTCAGCTTTATCGGTGTGTTGATTGGGTTCTCGCTTTTCAAGATGGAGATTTCGATTGTCATGACCGGTATTGGAGTTATGGCATTGGCCGGTCTCGTTGTTCGAAATGGAATTTTGCTTGTTGAATTTACCGACTTGCTCCGCTCGCAAGGTGTGCCATTAAATGAAGCCATTGCCGAAGCATCCAAAACCAGGATGACGCCCGTTATGCTCACCACCATTGCTGCAACCATCGGGTTGATTCCTTTGGCTGTAGGATTGAACATTGACTTTGTTACCCTGTTCACCGAACTGAACCCGCACATTTTCTTCGGGGGCGATAACGTGGCCTTCTGGGGTCCGCTTTCGTGGACGATGATCTTCGGCTTGCTGTTTGGCACATTCCTTACGTTAGGTGTAGTGCCGGTTATGTACCTGATTGCGGCCCGGCTTAAGGAAAGAATTTTCAAACCTTCAGAACCGATATCAACCAGTATCGAAGCTCAGGCATTGGTGCCCAATGCATAAGGTTTGAAAGGTGTCTGACACTTTTGAAGTGTCAGACACCTATGTGACCTTTTAAAGTGCCACGCCTATGTGATAGATAAGTATTAATCAACTATGTTAAAATACCGCCTCATGATTGCTTTGGTGTTCGCTCTTATTTTTTTAATCGTTGACTATTATTTTTTTCAGGCGGTAATTAACGTCTCTAAAAACTGGGCTCCGCAGTGGCGGGCTGCTGCCCGATAT
>JAYUHI010000188.1:0-11782 GCA_043767095.1 Bacteroidota bacterium | reverse complement strand
ATCTGATTGAAGTGCTAAAGACGTTGGCACCCAGAGGTAAAGAATTTAAATATTATGCTCAGGTATTTCAGGCATTGCGTATAGAGGTGAACCAGGAGTTGACGGCATTAGAAGATTTTCTGATGCAATGTGCCGAGATCATGAATACAGGAGGCCGACTAGTAGTCATGAGTTATCACTCGCTGGAAGACAGAATGGTGAAAAATTATATGAACACTGGAAAGGTATATGGGGAATTGGAAAAAGATTTTTACGGAAACCCAATAAAACCTTTTCAGGCAATAACACGAAAGCCAATAGAGGCTTCGGAAGAAGAAGTGAAAGAAAACAACAGGGCACGAAGTGCAAAATTGAGAGTGGCAGAAAGAACCTCACCCTAAATCCCTCTCCGGAGGAGAGGGACTTTGAAAAGCAGAGTATGATTAAAAAGAAGTTGTAAAATATAAAACCCAGACTCCCCTCTCCTATTGGAGAGGGGCCGGGGGTGAGGTGATGAAACCAATATCCATAATAACACTAATGCTTTTGTCAATGATCGTGAAGGCGCAGACCTTCACTGAAACCATCACCAAAGAATTCAAGTTTGAAAAACCAGATGCGCAGAGCACGCTCATCCTGGCCAACATAAACGGTAGTGTGAAAATTGAAGGCTACGCAGGCGATAAAATTCTAGTTGAAGCTGTCCGAACGATCAAGGCCAAAACAGCCGAACGCCTGGAGAAAGGAAAAAAAGAAATGCAGTTGAACATGATTGATCGCTACGATACCATTATTTACTACGTGGGCGGTGTATGTAACCAGTTTGTTTACCAAAAGAAAAAGGGCAGTCACCACCGCTGGACTTATGATTGGAATTGTGAAGACAACAACTGCGACCAAGCCTACGATTACAAGTTCGATTTCAAAATCAAAGTTCCTAATTCAGTTAATGTAGAAGTCTCCACCATCAACGATGGCAACATAACCGTCAATCAAATGAAGGCAGGTGTGAAGGCCAATAATGTCAATGGCGCAATTGCCCTCACTGGACTCGAAGGCCCAACCGAGGCGGTCACCATCAATGGTGATGTGGATTTGGATTACACCAAGAATCCGAGCGGGGCTTGCCGTTATTATACTCTTAATGGAGACATCAACGCTTACTTCCAAAAAGGGTTAGGCGCCACCATGAGCTTCAAAAGCTTCAACGGTGAACTTTACACGAATTTGGAAAACTTAGAGAGCATGCCCATGGAAGTTGAAAAAGTGAAAGGCGAAAATGGTTTTCACATAAAAGTTGGCGGTTCAAAATATAAAATCAGGCAAGGCGGGGCTTTATTGGATTTCGAAACATTTAATGGCGATGCCATTGTAAAAGAAAAATAAACCAGGCCTCACCCCAACCCCTCTCCTCCCGAAACTTCGGGAGGAGAGGGGCGGAAATGGTCTAAAACAAAATTTAAAAAAATGAAAAACTTAAAGAGACTTTTGACTTTGATACTAAGTGTGATTGGATACCTTGCAATCGCCCAGAACACTGGTGATTTTGTAGTTCCCTTTTCTGATCCTTCCAAGTCAGGCACCTTGTATGTCGATATTAAAACCGGATCAGTAACAATAAAAGGCACGGCCCGAAAAGATGTGAGCGTGAAGTACGAAAAAGATTCTGACTCAGATGATAATGATCATGACCACGATCGAAATAATAAAACCAACAGGGAGGGACTCAAGCGGATTGGTGGCGGTTCAATGGATATCGAAGCCTCTGAATACCAGAACACCGTTAAAGTAATTTCCGAAAACTGGAGTGAGGGTTTGAAACTGATCATCGAAGTACCGGCAACTATTAATGTTAAAGCGAAAGCATACAATGACGGTGATATCGAAATAAACAATATCATTGGCGATCTCGAACTCACCAACTATAATGGTAGTATTGAAGCGTTAGCCATTTCCGGATCGGTGGTTGCTCAAACCTACAATGGCGATATCAAAATTGTGTTTGATAAGCTGAAGCCCGATACCCCTCTTTCATACGCTAATTATAACGGTGATATTGATGTGACTTTTCCATCCACGTTAAAAGCCACGCTCAAATTGAAAACCAAGCAGGGAGAAATCTACACAGGCTTCGATGCGCCCGTGCAAAAATCAAATCCGGTTCAGAAAACCGATTCGAAATCCGGAGCCTTTAAAGTGGTGATTGATGATTGGGTGAAGAGCGATGTTAACGGAGGCGGCCCGGAAATCACCATGAAAAGTTACAATGGTGATATTTATGTGAGGAAGAAGTAGCGATAAAATAGAAGTAGAAAATAAGAAATCGTTAATTAGGTTGGGGTTAAACCTCCGGCACGATTAACGATTTTTAAAATTTGAAATAATATCGGCCAAATTTCCAATAGGCATAGAGACGGGGAAATCGTCCATACCAGAAAATCCAAATTTGTGGACATCCTATCAAGTTATCCCTGCATGGAATCCGCGGGGTGCACGACAGTTTGGCAAGAGAAGGCAAGGTCTCACAAAGAACACGAAGGAGGACACAATGGGCACAAAGTTGGAGTTCTTCGTGTTCGTTGTGCTTCGTTGTGACCTTCGTGACCCCTAAGCTTACAATGCAAAACTGTCGTACACCATCCGCGTTGCAGTAACCGGAAACCGTCTCAAAGCATTATCTTTGCCCCTCAAAATTTTAAAACCCTTTGAATCAGTATTATTTATGGATGTGCAGAAGATCAGGAATATTGCCATTATCGCCCACGTTGACCACGGAAAAACCACTTTAGTTGATAAAATGCTTCATGCCGGCCACCTTTTCAAGGCCCATGAACACCCCGGTGAATTGATTATGGACAGCAACCCGCTGGAGCGGGAGCGGGGCATTACCATTCTGGCTAAAAACGTTTCTGTTCGCTACCACGATTATAAAATCAACATTATCGATACGCCCGGCCACAGCGACTTTGGTGGTGAAGTGGAGCGTGTGTTAAACATGGCCGATGGTTGCCTGCTGCTGGTAGATGCCTTCGAAGGCCCCATGCCTCAGACGCGCTTTGTGTTACAAAAAGCATTGCACCTTGGTCTCAAACCGATAGTGGTAGTAAACAAAGTGGATAAGAAAAACTGCACACCCGATGAAGTGCATGAGGCTATTTTCGATTTGATGCATGCCCTTGATGCCACGGAAGACCAGCTCAATTTTCCTACGTTTTATGGATCGGCCAAGCAAGGCTGGATGAGTGAGGATTGGAAGAAGCCCACCACCGATATCTCCCCTCTGCTCGATGGAATTGTGAAGTATATTCCTGCTCCTAATATCGAAGTAGGAACGCTGCAAATGATGATTACCTCACTGGAATACTCCTCTTATATTGGGCGTATTGCTATTGGCCGCGTGCACCGCGGGTCGGTTAAACCAGGTCAAAACATTGTGCTGATGAAACGCGATGGCATTGGCGTGGTGAAAAGCCGCATCAAAGAATTATACGTGTTCGAAGGCTTTGATAAAATAAAGTCGGAAGAAGTTAAAGCCGGAGAAATTTGTGCCCTGGTTGGGTTGGAAGGATTTGAAATTGGCGATACAGTTTCGGATGTGGACAATCAGCAGGCGCTTAAAACCATTGAGATCGATGAGCCAACCATGAGCATGTTGTTTACTATAAACGATTCGCCATTCTATGCGAAAGAAGGAAAGTTTGTCACCTCCCGCCACATTAAAGACCGCCTCGAGCGGGAATTGGAAAAGAACCTTGCTCTGAAAGTTGGCGACACTGGTTCAGCCGATAGTTTCATGGTGTTTGGACGAGGCGTTTTGCATTTGTCTGTTTTGATTGAGACCATGAGGCGCGAAGGCTACGAACTTCAGATCGGCCAGCCGCAGGTTATCTTCAGAGAAATAGATGGCGTAAAATGTGAGCCCATAGAAGAACTCACCATCGACCTTCCCGAAAAAGATGCAGGCAAAGCCATCGAAACGGTTTCGCAACGCAAAGGCGAGATGACGAACATGGAACCCAAAGCCGACCGCATGATTTTGAAATTCATGATTCCGTCAAGGGGAATCATTGGCTTACGCACATATTTAATGAACGCCACTGCCGGTGAAGCGGTAACGACCCACCGCTTTAAAGAATACCAGCCATACAAAGGCGAAATCCCCGGAAGGATAAGCGGATCGTTGATAGCGATGGAAATGGGCGAAGCCATTCCTTATAGTTTGCACAACCTTCAGGACAGGGGTTATTTCTTTATCGATCCAAACGATCCGGTTTACGAAGGCCAGGTAATTGGCGAGCACACCCGTGGGGGAGACCTTGTGGTGAACGTTACCAAAACCAAAAAGCTCACCAACATCCGCGCATCGGGCTCCGATGAAAAGATGCGCATAGCGCCTGCCGTTAAGTTTTCGCTTGAAGAAGCACTGGAGTATATTCAGTCTGATGAATATGTTGAAGTAACACCCAAATCCATCCGCCTCCGGAAGATTTATCTGAATGAAAACGAACGGAAACGTGAGCGAAACAGGGTAGCCACTACTGTTTAATGGTTGAAATATAATGAACTACATTACCACTTGTCAGGTTATAGTAATAATTTCGCAAACAACTTTTTACTTACCACGAAGCCATGAAGCAGGATGACACTTTTAGTATTTCGCTGAATGCCATAATGATTCAGGATAAAAATGATAATGGGTTTACTGCCTATTTTAAACAGTTCCCAAACATTATTGCGGAGGGCGAAAATGAAAAGGATGTGTTGAGAAATCTTTTCGATGCGCTGCATGATGTTTTCAAGTACAAAAGTCAAAGCGAAAGCACCCCTGCGGAATTCAATAACCTGAGGGTTGTTGAGAAATTATTCAATCTGAAGTCTTTAGACTTAGCTTAGGCATCGTTTTATTCTAATGGCGAAACCTCAAGTTATGACCACGTCTGACCTATATGATTGGGTCAGGTCTTACGGTTGCATTCAGATTCCGTTGCAAGAATATAAAGCAAGGGTGATCCTCATCAAGAACCCCAAAAACAACTCAGAAGTATTCTTAAATCTCCCCATTGACAACAGGCCTGTAAGGGATTTCACCGTTTGCAAAATTTGTTCAAGGCTTGGCATTCCAATCCCGACTCATGTGGAATATGTAAAACCTTTCCATGATAGACTTGAAAAGGAGCACGATGAATAAATGTACCGAATGAGCAACCGGCCATCAGGAATTACAATTAAACCACTATCAATTGACAATTATCAATGGTCAATTGCCAATTATTTTCTGATCATATTTCTTAGTTTGGGTTTCAATCAGGCAGACGCTCAACGCCCCAATGTTTCAAAACTAAAACAGTGGGAGGCCCAGGGTGATACGTTGATGAATCGTGAGCAATACGAGGAGGCGGTAAAATTTTTCACCCGGGTTGTAGAGGCAACAGGTCTAAAAGAAAAATCGGACTACAACGCGTTATACAAGCGGGCCATTTGCTACTATTATTTGCCAGGCAAGGAAGATTTAGCGTTGGCTGATGTAGATAAGTTCATAAAGAAATTCCCTTTTGTTCCGCCATCGCATATTCTCAGGGCATTTATTTATCGCATAAAAGAAGACGACATCAAACAATTGGAAGACCTCAACATAGCACTGGATTATCAACAGAACAATCCTGGCCTGTTGATATGGAGGGCCGGATTATTATTGAATGCGAAAGAATATCAAAAAGCAAAATCAGATGCCGAAAAAGCAATTTTTTTCCAGGATAACCCGGAGGCGGAGACATACCTCGCCTTCGCTCATTTCAATCTTAATCAGCCGGATAGCGCATTGCTGGCCATCAATAAAGCCATTGAGTTAGACTATTCATACATCCCGGCATATATCTATGCCGGTTCATTTTGCCTGCAGGAAAATGAATTTGACCTGGCTTTAAAATATTTAAACCTGGGCTTGAGGGTTGACCCGGATAACGCTTCCGCTCTGTATTACAAGGGTGTGGCGCTGGTGGAGTTGAACCGGATTGACGAAGGCTGCCGTTGTTTGAACAAAGCCTTTTATCTGGGACATGATGATGCCGGTGATTATCTTGTACAGTATTGTTATGCTGCGGAGGAAAATTAAGTATGGCCGTAATTATTCTTCTATCCATTACGTTATAAAGGCTATGAAGAAATTCCCGATTTTTTTCCTGTTCGTGGTTATAGGGTGCCAGTTGCGGCCAAATGATTCCGATTTAATTCAACGCATGGTAGTGCAAACTACACGCGATGAGAACACAGCCTTCGAGTTGTATGAGACATTTACGTTGTCTCCCGACACCCTGGGACTTTTAAGTAACGTATCGCTGGACACCCTGTTTAGCAATGATTATGCAAGAGTTGTAACGGCCAGGATTAAATCAAAAATGCAGCAGGCAGGTTACACGTTCCTTCAAAAAAATCAAGATCCGGATTTGGGCATTGCCGCCTATGTTGTGGAAAACTATAATGTTTTTCAACAGGTGAGTTACCCTTCCTACTACAGCGGCTATTATGGATATGGCTATGGTGGTTATTATGGCTACCCATATGTTTCCACCTATTCGTCTTCAACATCTACTATGGTGATCAACCTGATTGATTTGCAAAACCGCGATGCGCAGGGCTTGCTCAAAGTAATTTGGACGGTTTACATAGGCGACCTGGAGAAGTCGGTTGACCGGGCACAAAAAGTTTTGGAAGCCATTGACCAGGCATTCGATCAGTCAAAGGAATATCTCCACAGACCGTGAGCCGGATTGTTTTCCTTTTTTTAATGATTGTTGCCTGGCCATGCTCAGCACAATTTTTTGATAAGTATTATTCCGTGGTGTTTGATGTAAACAAACCATTATCGAATACCGAGTTCATAAAAAACACTTCAACGCGCGGGGCTAAATTTATTTACCGGGAGTTTATCAACGAAAAGTTCAGCGTGGGCGGTGAGTTTGGTTTGGCCACCTACAACGATTATGTGCCCCCCGCTGTGTACACCAATGGAAACACTTCAATCTATACTGATTTTTTCGGGTATGCCTATAATTACTCGTTGACCTTATCGGGCGAATATTATTTTATCACTGATAAGTGGATCATGCCATACGCTGGGTTTGGCTTTGGCGCAGCCTATAACCGGTACACCATCTTCTACAATATTTATGGCGATGAGGATAAAAAGTGGGGGGCATTGTTCAGGCCTAATGTGGGCACTTTGATGCGCTTCGGAAAAAAGACTTCGTGGGGCGCCACTGCCGGAATTCACTTGGATTTCTCTACCGCCAAAAGCAAAGATTTCGATTACAAGAATTTTTCTAACCTGGGCTTTCAGATTGGGTTGGTTTATATGAAAAGGTGATGGCAAGTCCAAAATCTGAAACCCTGAAGACGGCAATTGAAATCTAAAATCTGAAATTACCTGAAATCCAGCCACAGGTTATTATTTTTGCCCATGCCAGAGCAAATCCTGATTCTCGATTTCGGTTCTCAATATACTCAGCTGATTGCCAGGCGGGTGCGCGAACTAAATGTGTACTGCGAAATCCATCCCTTCAATAAAGTCCCGCCCATAACAAAAGATATTAAAGGCGTTATCCTTTCAGGCAGCCCATGCTCGGTGCGTGATGCCAACTCGCCTGAAGCTGACCTGAACCTGTTTGACGGTGTGCCATTGCTTGGTGTTTGTTATGGTGCTCAAATGATTGCTCACAAAAGCGGGGGAGAAGTAGTGCCCTCAAAAATCCGGGAATACGGGCGCGCCAAACTTACCACGGTTGATCATCACCATGAATTATTAAAAGAAATCTCACTCGACTCGCAAGTGTGGATGTCGCATGCCGATACTATTGCCAGTATTCCATCCGGGTTTGAAATTATCGCCAGCACTGCCACGGTAAAGATTGCAGCGTTCCATAAAAAAGGAACCCGGCTTTATGGAATCCAATTCCATCCCGAAGTTACCCACACGCTGGAGGGGAAAAACTTGTTGAGGAATTTTGTGGTAACCATTTGCGGATGCAAACAAGATTGGACCCCCGACATTTTTATTGAGAGCACAATAGCCGACCTTAAAAAACAAATTGGAAATGACCAGGTGGTGATGGCGCTTTCAGGGGGAGTAGATTCCACCGTTGCTGCAACCCTGGTTCATAAAGCCATTGGTAAAAACCTGCATTGCATTTTTGTGGACAACGGGTTGCTCCGCAAAAATGAATTCGAAAAGGTGTTACAATCGTATCATGGCATGGGGCTGAACATTAAGGGGGTTGATGCCAAACAAAAATTCTATTCAGCCCTACGCGGGTTGAGCGAACCCGAAGCTAAACGAAAGGCCATCGGAAAAGCATTCATAGAAGTATTTGATGAAGAAGCGTCCCGCCTTAGCGGGATAAAATGGCTGGGGCAGGGAACTATTTATCCCGATGTCATTGAATCCGTTTCGGTGAATGGCCCATCGGTAACCATCAAGTCGCATCACAACGTGGGCGGGCTGCCCGAAAAAATGAAACTTAAAATAGTTGAGCCGCTCAAAACACTTTTTAAAGATGAAGTACGCGAGGTTGGAAGAACCCTGGGCATTGATCCTAATATTTTAAATCGGCATCCTTTTCCCGGCCCCGGACTGGGCATTAGAATTTTGGGCGACATCACTCCCGAGAAGGTCAGGATTTTGCAGGAGGTGGACGATCTGTTCATTACAGCCTTGCGGATTCATGATTTATATAAAAAGGTTTGGCAGGCTGGTGCCATGTTGCTTCCCATTCAATCGGTTGGTGTGATGGGCGATGAACGCACCTATGAACAAGTAGTGGCATTGCGCGCGGTGGTGAGTGTAGATGGCATGACGGCAGATTGGGCTCACCTGCCTCACGAGTTTTTAGGGGAGGTATCTTCTGACATCATTAATAAAGTGAAAGGGGTGAACCGGGTGGTGTACGACATCAGTTCCAAACCACCGGCAACCATTGAGTGGGAGTAGGATTACGTTTTGCCCCGACCTTTAGGTCGGGGGGTGAAAGAAAATTCAATTGGCTTTAGCCAAAATATATTTATGAAGTCTTGCCTAATAATTATATCAAAAGTGGCTATTCGGCTAAAGCCGGTTCAGTATTTATCAAATGCTCCACGACCTAAAGGTCGTGGCAAAGGTCGTGGCAAATTGACTCTCTTATTCTTTCTGCTGATTCAATTCACCCTCTCCGCCCAAGATTTCAAACACCAATACAAATCAGCCAAAGAATTTTACGATGAAAAGAAATTTAATTTCGCCATGGATGGCTTCAAGCCGCTCATGGTTTATGATAAGTCCAATCCTTACACCGAATACGCATCTCTTTATTACGCCCTCTCGGCTTACCACGAGGGCTATTATACATTAGCCAAAGAAACCCTTCTTCAAGTCAAACAACTATACCCGCAGTGGGGGCAAGCCGATGAAGTGAATTACTGGCTGGCGGCCATTTATTTTGAACAAGGGGAAATTTTTCAGGCGATGCGTCACTTGTATGCCATGAGATCGCCCCGCGACCTGGCTTCCATTGAGAGGATGAAAAATAAATACCTGCTTCAGATATACGATGAGGAAGTGAGCCGGTTGGTGCTTGAAGAATTTCCTGGTGAGACCGCCCTCCTGAAAAGAATAATTACCCGGAAGGTAGGGAGAGGAGATTATGAGGCTGCCAAAGAGTTAATTGAATTGAACGGTCTGGATGAAAAGGATTTCAATTTTCCCGAGAAGAAAAAAATTGTGTTCAAAGAAAAATACCGTGTGGCTGCGCTGTTTCCTTTTTTGGCTGCCACCCTGGAGCCTTCACCGGGCAGCAAGCGAAATCAAGCCACCTTAGATTTATATCAAGGCATGAAACTCGCGGTCGATTCATTAAATCAATTGGGAATAAATATAGAGTTGGCCGGATATGATACTGAAAGGCAATTTGAAAAAGTAGAGGCCTTAATGGCTTTGGAGGAAATGAAATCGGTCGATGTTTTGATTGGCCCCCTGTTTACGGATGAGATGGCGCCAGCAGTGGAGTTTTCCAAAAAAAATCAAGTGCCCATGGTAAACCCGGTGTCCAACAGTGCCGATTACCTGGGCGAAAATCCAAATGCCTTGTTGCTCCAACCCGATTTTGCTACGCTGGGAACGGCCAGTGCCGATGCGCTTGCCAAACTAAAATTAAAAAAACCTTGCGTTGTTCTTTATGGCGAAACGCCTAGAGATTCCATCATGGCCTTTTCTTTTGTGAAGCGGGCCGGAGAGTTGAATATTACCGTGGCGCTCACACGCGAAATTACCAGGGAGAATTCATCGGCTGTCTATACCACTTTGGTCAATCCAACCAAGTTCGACAAGTTCAGAAACCCCATTGAGTTCCAGTTAAAGAAAGACAGCATCGGCAGTGTGTTTGTTGCGTCCGATGACGAATTGATTTTCACGAAAGTGATCAGCAGTGTAGATCGCAGGGCTGACTCGGTGATCATTATCGGCCAGGATTCATGGATCGATAAACCCTCCATGGATCTCGATAAGTTTGAACGGCTGCACATCATGATGTCATCCCCAGGTTACACCGATGTTTTAAGCCCCGACTTTCAATTGTTCCGCAAGCGTTATGCAAATAAATTTGGATCCATGCCCCCCAATTTTGCCAAGACCGGTTTTGAATGCATGATGCTGATCGGGCAGTCACTTAAAGAATATGGTACCGATCTTATTCAAGGTTTGAAACAAGCCGGAAATATTCCGGGGGTTCTTGGGAGGGCCTATCGGTTCCAGGATTCGCCATGTAATAAAGAAGTGCCATTTGTAACTTTTCAGTATGGAGAACTTAGGATGTTGTATGAGATTTATTGAGTTAGTTTTACAACCAATACACAAGTGGATGCATAGGCTTTGGTGAGGAATGAGAGTAGAAGGGTCTTGAATTATTTTTAGTATTTTTGAGGCACCAAATTTCACTGACCCATGTACCGTGCGATAATTACACCCACAGAAAAGGAGCACACGATAGACCTCCCCAAACAATTTTTTGGGAAAAAGGTGGAGGTGATTGTGGTAGAAATGGAAGGATCGGCAACTACCGAAAACCATGCACCGCCCCAGGGACGTAAAGTTTCATTTGACATGCTATTCCAAAGTTTTGGCATGGCACCAGATTTTCCAACCTTGGAAGAAATCCGAAGCAAAGCCTGGCCTTCTAAATGGTGATTTTTGACACCACCGTATTGATTGAACTTTACAGAGGTAACGCTTCTGTAAGAAAAATGATTGAAGACATGGCCCCGGATATAGTTTACGTCAGCAGTATTACAGTAGGCCGAATTTATGGTGGGCGCTAAAGACAAAGCCGATCTCCGCCAAATTCAAACGCATCTCTCTAACTATACATTTCTTTCAATCAATGAAGGGATTAACCGCATTTTTCTTGAACTTTTTAATTCCTATTCATTAAGTCATCGCCCGGGCATTGCCGATACGTTCATTGCTGCTACTGCGCTTTATTATGACCTTCCCCTTTTTACCCATAATAAAAAGCACTTTAGTTTTATTCCGGGTATTAGATTAGTTTAAAGCATCAGCATACTTTTTCACCAAGCTGAGATCTGCTAGTTTGCTTTGTTCAGGGGGATTGCCTTTAACCCAAATTATGCATTAGAAAAAATAGCCCCGACATTTATGTCGGGGATAAAATAAAACCCGGCAGGTCTTTCCCCCGCTACAACCTTTTCTATTCGATAAAATTTAAAGCAACACCCCCCTTCGTACAAAACTTGGTTGAGACAAACCTTTTTATTGTTG
>JAYUHI010000187.1:0-4968 GCA_043767095.1 Bacteroidota bacterium | reverse complement strand
GATGAGCGGCAATTACCTCCAGGGCTTGTTTGCCGATGGAGCCGGTGGAGCCGAGGATGGCGATATGTTTCTTGGATGGGTTGATTGGGCTGATTTAAATTTAAAAGGATTGGTGTTTGTTGATTAGTGATTTGAGATTATTGATTGATGGTGCACAAAATCAAAAATCAAATTGATTTATTGAAGGCAGGCCAGAATTGACTTTTTGGATATTTGAGGATGAGAGTCAAAAATTTGGTCTATACTTTCTCCGGCTGAAAGTTTTTCCAGGATCAGTTCAACCGTTATACGGGTGCCTTTGATTACAGGCTTGCCTAACATTATCTTAGGGTTGGAAGAAATAAACCTGCTCCAATTATTTTTCATACTTTTAGCGGGCGCAAACCTACTTGCCATTTTTTATTTTCTCAATCTCCTTGCTGATTTTTTGAGCTTCCATAATGGCGGTATCCATTCTTTGCAATCGGCCTTCAAGTTTTGTACGGAGTCTCATCAGTTTTTTTTCGACAATGGCAACACGCTCTTTTTTGCTAATCTTTTTCATTTTCTAATCGGTTAATTTCTAAATCATTGTTGTAGATAATCTCTTTATATATTTCATTCTTCGATTCAATCCTTTCGATCAGAAGTCGCAGAAACTGAATATTGCTTTGAATTCTCTGATCGCTTAAGAGTTCGGTATCAATGGATGAAAGCTCTTTTTCGGTCTCATATATAGCTGTTTCATTGAGCAGAATTTCTTTAGCCCATTCAGCATTCTGGTCTTCCAGTTCTCTAATCTTCTTTTCCTTTTCAGTCATGTGATGTGCTTTACAAAACAAATCTACTCAATTCCCTCGCAATCTTTCTGTCATTCGCCAGCCTCGGCACCTTGTTTTGCCCTCCCAGTTTCCCTTGCGATTTCATATAATCAATAAAGGCATTTCGTTTCAATGGCGTGATGACTAACTTTCTTAAAATGTTTCCGGTGATCAGATCATTGTAATACGAATTCAGTTCTCTCAGTTGGTTGTCTAATTCATCTTTAAAATATTCCATGTTTTGCGGAAGATTCGAAAACTCAATGAACCATTCATGATGTGGCAATCCTTCTTGCGGTGTTACCTGTGGCGCAACGGTGAACTCCACAATTTCTACTTCGGGAAATTTTTCCCTTGTTCGTTGCATGGCTTTTTCTACTTCTTCACCAATCACATGCTCACCAAATGCGGAAATAAAATGTTTAATGCGGCCTGTCACCAACAGACGGTAAGGGTTCCTGGATACAAACTTAACAGTATCGCCAAGCGAATAGCCCCAAAGGCCTGCGTTGCTGTTGATGATAATGGCGTAGTTCTTTCCCAACTCAACTTCTTCAATCGAAAGTCTTGTTGGTTTCTCGTTGAAGTATTCTTCGGCTGGAATAAATTCATAAAAAATTCCACTGTTCAAAAGAATTAATAATCCCTCCTCTTTCTGTGAATCCTGGTAAGCAATGAAACCTTCCGAGGCCGGGTAGGTTTCTATCGAATCAATTTTCTTTCCGATGGATTCTTCCAGCTTGGCCCGGTATGGACTAAAGTTCACGCCTCCATAAACAAACACAGAGAAATTAGGGAACACATCTTTTATTTTTTTGCCTGTTCTCGCCTGAATCCTATCGAAATACATTTGCACCCAGGGCGGTATGCCGCTAATGAGCGTCATGTTGGTGTTGAGTGTTTCATCAATTATCCGCTCCAGCTTTTCTTCCCAATCTTCAATGCAATTGGTTTTATAACTGGGCTTCTGATTGGTTCTAAAATAACCAGGGACTAAGTGATTGGAAATTCCGGAAAGCCGCCCTGTTTTTATTCCATTGGTTTCGTGCAACTCAGGGCTCCCCGAAAGGAAAATAAGATTACCATTCAGAAAATCTGAGTTACCGGTTTCATGAACATAACTCAGCGTTGAATTTCTGGCGCAGATAAAATGACTGAACTTTGATTCATTTGAAATGGGAATATACTTGGTACCTGAAGTAGTGCCTGAAGTTTTCGACAGGTAGGCTGGCCTTCCCGGCCAAAGAATATCCGGGTTTCCTTCAACCACTAAATCGAAATAATTCTTTAATCCCTCATAATCTTTAACTGGCACTTGTTTTTTAAATTCATCGTATGTTTGAATAGACTCGAATCCATGCTCTTTCCCGAACTGAGTTTTAGTCGCCCTACGAATGTTATCGAAGAGTATTTTTTGCTGAAATGGCCCGGGGTTTAAACACCACTGCCTGGTTTGGTTGGCTATGTAAGCGGCAAATGGTTTTGCCAAAAATGAACGAATTCCCATGGCGTAAAGTTATTCATTTTGGTTTTCGGATTGACACTGATTTCACGGATTGGCACGAATGGATTTATTCGTGAAAATTAGTGGCATTCGTGTCCGAACAATTACGAAATTTGCGTTTGTAAACTAACATCCAACTTTTATCGTTTGAAAACTATCTCCACTACTACTGAATCGAATTAAATGAAACTCATTCCAACAATCATTGTCGCCTTTGTTGCCGGTTTGGCCGGTGCTTATGTGTATCATCAATATCAAATCCGGGCCGACAAGCAGGAGGCAAAGGATGTATTGAACGCAACCAATTATGAGCCTGATGTTTACCGGCCTACCATTGTTTCTCCTTCCACTCCCGGCACCATCGACAAGATCGACTTTAGTGAAGCAGCCAGCAAAACCATTCCATCGGTTGTTTTTATTAACAGTATTTCGCAAAGCGGTGTTTCGTATTCTTATTGGGATTTGCTGTTTGGTGGCGGAGGCCAGCAAACGCAGGTCAGTTCAGGGTCGGGTGTTATTTTTTCTTCGGATGGATTTATCGTTACCAACAATCACGTGGTGGAGACTGCAGAGCGAATTGAAGTGCTGTATAATAAAAAAGTATATCCGGCTGAACTGATTGGCACAGACCCGTCAACCGATTTGGCTGTATTGAAAATAAATGAAACCAACCTGCCGGCCGTTACGATTGGAAATTCTAAAACGCTTGCTGTGGGTGAGTGGGTTGTAGCCGTTGGAAATCCGTTCTCACTGTCATCAACGGTAACCGTTGGCATTGTGAGCGCTAAAGGCAGAAGGATAAATATTGTTGAAGGCAAATTCCCGATTGAGTCATTTATTCAAACAGATGCCGCCATCAATCCAGGCAACAGCGGTGGCGCACTCGTTAATAAAAGCGGAGAGCTGGTTGGAATTAATACCGCCATTCTTTCCCGCACAGGCTCATATACAGGCTATGCCTTTGCCGTTCCGGTTGACATCGCTAAAAAAGTGGTGAACGACATAATCAAATATGGCATCGTTCAAAAAGGAATTTTTGGTGGCGATGTGGTGGAGTATGATTTTCAAAATGCAAAAAAATATAACCTTAATACAGATGTTGCTGTATTCAAAGGCGTGCTGCTCGAAGAATTAAATAAAACCGGTGCGGCCATAGAGGCCGGGTTGAAACCCGGAGACATCATCACCAAAATCAACGATGTGGAGATCAACAGCAAAAGCGCCTTTGAAGAGGAGATTAGTTACCGCTCGCCTGGCGATAAAATTACGCTCACCTACGAGCGCAACAATGAAATCAACATCACATCCCTCACCCTGCTCAATAAAAATGGTGAGAGCTCCATCATAAAAAGAAAAATCTTCAGCGATGCTACACTGGGTGCAAACCTGGAGGCAAATGATTATGGCGTGAAAGTGACTAAAATTAAAGATGGTGTTTTCAAAAGATTAGGCATGCCCGAAAATTACACCATCATATCCATCAACCGCAAGCGCATCAGTGATCCGCAGGAAGTAATTGACTTTTTCAATAAGTACCGGGGGCGGGTTTTACTTTATGGCATGAATAGCTCGAAGCAGGAATTTCCATTGCAGTTTTTGTTGCAGTGAGTAATAGTTTTCTACAAGTGTCAGAGTAGGGAAAAGCAATAAACATTTTTACATTTGATTATGAATCAAGAATGGTTGAACAGAATAACAGTTGACCCAGAGAAGTGTGGCGGAAGACCATGCATCAGGGGCATGAGAATACGGGTGATTGATATACTTGACCTGCTTTCTGCTGGCCTTACAAGGGAAGCGATTTTGGAGGAATACCGGATTTGGAGCTGGCAGATATCGAGGCAGCGTTGAAGTATGCCAGTTATAAGATTGACCACGCGGTGATTGCGGTATGATCCACCTTTGGATTGATGCGCAAATATCTCCTTCAATTGGCCATCCAAACTTTATTCCTTGTACTCCTCTAAAGCATTCGCGTAAACCCTGCAAATTTCATCTCTTAATCTTTCCGGTGCCATGATTTTAACTCTGTCGCCAAAAGAAAGCAGTTCCATTACTAAATCATATGTGACGTAAAGTTTTAGTTTGATTTGTGTTTCTGATTCATTGTCGAGCAGCACCTGCTGTGATTCATGCAAAGGGAACGACTTAACATATTTGCCTTGCCACGAGTCGAAGGAGAGAATGATTTCTTCGCATGGCTGATCATTGGGCGTGATGATGCCAAAACAATTTTTAAAGAAAAGATTGGGGTCAAAGTCCGTAGGAGGGCTGAATTTCTTTTTCGTGATTTCCAGATCAAGGATGCGGTCGAGGCCGAAGGTTTTCGTGTAACCATCGTCCGGGTCTTTGGCCACTACATACCAACGGTTTTTGAATTCTTTTAAAAGCAGGGGTTCCAGCACCCGGTTAATTGTCTTCTCCTCTTCATATTTAAAGTATTTTACTTTGATCACCAGGTTATTCTTTATGGCATGGAGTATTCCGTAGAAATGTTCCGTTCCCTGCGGTTTCCGTTTTTCGAAGTGAACATGCTGTGTGAGTTCATCGGCCAGGTTCAGGGCATTGAACATTTCGAACGCTTCGAGCATACGGGCGTTGCTATCGGATTTGGATTCATCGGCAATGAAATATACTTTCCTTTTGAAGTCATACTGAATGTCA
>JAYUHI010000186.1:0-2079 GCA_043767095.1 Bacteroidota bacterium | reverse complement strand
TTACCATCTTCAATCGTTCCTGAAAATGGATCATGCTTCCATTTAGTGCGGTCGCCTTCGGGAACCACATCAATATGTCCATTCAAGATAACAGACTTGCCGCCACCTTGGCCGCGTAATACCCCCACTACATTTGGGCTTCCATCATAACTATTTCGGGAAGGGACAAAATAAGGACTTGTTGAAAGGTCCCGATACGAAGGATCCCAAACATCCACTTCCAAACCAAGGCTTTCCAATTTTTGAATTACAATTTCCTGAACCCCTTTTTCATTGCCCTGAACACTGGGTTGCTGAATTAACTTCTGCAACAAAGCGATTGCTTCATCGGAATGCTGATCAATGTAGGATTCAATTATTTGTTGATCGGTCATGAGTTCTACATGTTGATTATGAAATCCGCTTCAGTATTATTCTTCACATCTTCTACAGTGAATCCTGGCATAAGTTCGTCCAGATAAAGTTTATCTGAAATAGAAAACACAGCCATATCCGTGATGATCTTTTTTACGCAATGGTAGGTCGTGATTGGCAGTGTACATTCCCTTACAATTTTTGGGCGCCCATCTTTTTCACAATGGGTCATGAGGGCGATAAGATTTTTTGCTCCGTAAGCCAACTCCATCGCGCCACCTACACCCGGCACACGCTTGCCCGGGACAATCCAGTTTGCCAGATCGCCTTGCGCATTTACCTGCAAGGCACCAAGGATTGACAAATCAATACAACCTCTTCGGATCATTCCGAAAGCTATTGCGCTATCGAAATAACTGGCTCCCGGTAAAATGGTTACGGGGTAACCGGCAGCATTGCTCAGGTTGCCGTCAGCGTTCGATGCTGGCGTGGGGCCCATGCCAAGAATACCGTTCTCGGCTTGAAAAAAAACACGCACGCTTTTATCAAGATAGTCGGGCACCAGGGAAGGAATGCCGATTCCCAGGTTCACCACCATTCCGTCTTTCACTTCTTCGGCTGCTCGCTGCGCAATTATTTTCCGGGCATCTCCCATATCCATTTCCAGTTATAACCTTTTGATTGCACGATATACTTTACATAAATGCCGGGTACAATAATTTCCTCCGGATTCAATTCACCCATCGGCACAATTTCGTCTGCTTCCACAATCGTTACTGTACTCGCCATCGCGACATAAGGGTTTGTGTTGCGGGCCGTTTTATCGAAAACTAAATTTCCAAAAGTATCGGCTTTCTTCGCGTAAACAATTCCAACGTCTGCGGTAATGGGAGCTTCATACAAGTACTCTTTACCTTCAATTTTTATCAGGGGTTTGTTGTATTCGAGTTGTGTGCCTTTGCTTAGTTCAGTCAGAAATCCATTCAGTCCAACGCCACCGGAGCGGATGCGCTCCACTAAAATTCCCTGAGGGGAGAACTCCACTTTTAGTTTTCCCTGGTTCATCAAATCACCGGCAATGGGATTGGAACCGATATGCGAGGCGACAAGTGATACAGCACGTTCCAGGCAAATAAATTTTCCGATGCCTATCCAGGGAAACCCCGCATCATTGCCGATAAGCTTTACATCTTTCACTCCTGTTTCAATGAGGCAATCAATCAAACCCGGTGGCGTGCCCACCCCACCAAAGCCGCCAAAGAGCAAAGTCATCCCATCAAAAAACTGGGAACGTACAGAACGGTAGTCGGTAACTTTATTGAAGAGGTTCATTGGATGCAAGTCTGTATCGAATCGTGTTTGCGTACAAAATTGCCACGACCTTCAGGTCGTGGCCGAAACAATTAAACAAGAACTGGCTTTAGCCAAAATAAATTCACATTTATGTTGCTTTGAAATATTTTCGGCTAAAGCCGATGATAAATATTACCAAAAAAATCCACGACCTAAAGGTCGTGGCAAAATCGCCATACTATCAAATACATTCTTGCATTGATCGATCTAATTTCTCTTGACTTCCGCGCTGGGACACCCAAAAATTCAAGTAAGGAAAATTGTCTTTTTTTATAAACCATTGCCATTTTTCTTTATTAACCTTAGTAGAACATTAATCCATAATCCAAATCTACCTTATTACCTTATTCTCTTTCTTAGCCTTCTCAGTTT
>JAYUHI010000185.1:0-2080 GCA_043767095.1 Bacteroidota bacterium | reverse complement strand
ATAGAAATGTAACGATTGAACAGTTGGAGCAAATATTAAAGAAGTATGATTAAATGAGTCCACAGTCGACAGTCCACTGACCACAGCGTGTTTTTCTCTGTGGACAGCGTGGACTGTTGACCGTGGACTTTAAAACAAATGGAGCGCCCACTTACACAACACATCCGCAAAGACGGCAGGCCACTCAACTTAAAAGAGTATGAGGCGGTTGGCGGCTATCAGTCGTTGCGGAAATTGTTGAAGATGACTCCCAAAGAAGTTCAGGATTTGGTGAAGGACTCCAATCTGAGAGGAAGAGGTGGCGCAGGGTTTAGCACAGGGTTAAAATGGAGTTTTGTTCCGCTGGATGCGCCCAAACCAAAATACCTCATTACGAACGCGGATGAAATGGAACCGGGTACTTTTAAAGACCGGATATTATTAGAGAGTACCCCACATCAATTGATTGAGGGAATGATCATAGCGGCTTATGCCATTCAAGCTGACATATCGTATGTGTATTTGCGATGGGCTTACAAAACTGCCGCTCATGCCATCCTCAAGGCTATCGATGAAGCCGCTGCCGCGGGATACCTCGGAAAAAATATTTTAGGATCGGGCTATGACCTTGATATGCATTTACACACAGGTGTTGGTCGGTATATGTGTGGCGAAGAAACTGCCCTCTTGAATTCATTGGAAGGCAAGCGCGCAACACCTCGTGCCAAACCTCCCTTTCCACAGATAAGCGGATTGTTTGGTAAACCTACCATTGTGAACAATGTGGAAACGTTGTGTTGCCTTCCTCATATCATCAATAATGGAGCGGAGTGGTTTCAGAAATTAAGTTTAACGCATGATGCCGGAACAAAAATCTATGGCGTGAGTGGCAAAGTAAAAAAGCCAGGCGCATGGGAGTTACCGATGGGAGTCACCCTTCGCGAACTGATTGAAGACCATGCTGGGGGCATGCAAGATGGTTTGAGATTCCGGGGAGCGTTGCCAGGAGGCGCTTCAACTGATTTTCTTGTGGAGGAACACCTGGATGTAAAAATGGATTACACCTCAGTCGCGGCAGCCGGAAGCCGTCTTGGCACGGGAACGATAGTGGTGATGGATGATAAAACCTGTCCGGTCGGATTTGTGAAAAATCTGGAACATTTCTTTGCACAAGAGTCGTGTGGATTTTGTACCCCCTGCCGTGAAGGTATTCCCTGGGTGGAAAAAATATTAGGCTCTATTGAAGATGGTGAAGGCCGACCCGAAGACATCAAGCTGCTGGAGTTTCATACGAAGTATCTGGGGCCAGGAAATACCTTTTGCGCATTTGCCCCTGGGGCGATGGAACCTTTGCAAAGTGCATTGAAATATTTTAGAGACGATTTTGAAAAGCATATTCGAGAGAGAAAATGTCAATTCAAGATTCAAAATTCAAAATTCTCAGTACTGCAATCTTGAATCAGATCAGGAAAAAATAAAAGTGATTTGAAACATAATGGATAAATTATCAAGGCACATAATAACAAAAGAGGGCACCCCTCTCCTTTTGGAGAGGGGCCGGGGGTGAGGTGAATTTGAAACTTGAAATCTGAAATCTGAAATGCCAATACTGTACATAGACAACCAACCCTACTCAGTCACCTCAGGCAAAAACCTGTTGGAGACTTGCCTTCAATTAGGTTTAGACTTGCCTTACTTCTGCTGGCATCCGGCCTTGGGATCGGTCGGGGCGTGCCGTCAGTGTGCGATTAAAGTTTTCAAAGATGAAAATGATAAGAAAGGAAAATTGATCATGTCGTGCATGGAACCCGTTACCAACAATCAGCGAATATCCATCTCCGATCCCGAAGCCAAAGAATTTCGCGATCATGTAATTGGTTGGCTGATGACCAACCATCCGCACGATTGTGCCGTGTGTGATGAAGGCGGTTCCTGCCATCTTCAAGACATGACCGTGATGACCGGCCATACTTACCGTCAGTTCAATTACAAAAAGCGCACCTACAAAAATCAATACCTCGGCCCGTTCATCAATCATGAAATGAACCGATGTATTCAATGTTACAGGTGTGTTCGTTTTTATAAAGACTATGCCGGTGGT
>JAYUHI010000184.1:0-4972 GCA_043767095.1 Bacteroidota bacterium | reverse complement strand
CCTCCGTTGGTGTAAACGATTTTGCCAGTCAACGCCACCGTTATCGCTGTGGAACCATTGCCTGGAGAGCTGACGGGAGCAATAGAACCCGCCTGGGGTTCACGTGGCTGCATTGCGACTTCACTGCAGCCCACCCATAGGAGATTGGTTAATACAACTACTGCCATCAAGGCAATCGGTGCACGGGAAGACTTGGTCGTGTTTTTCATGGCTTTCTCTTTTAGATTTTAGAAATTAACCATAAAACTATCGTCCTGAAAACATTGCGGCAATACCAAAAAAATGGCATTTAGCATACCAAGTATTTGGTAGATGGCCTTGGGAAGAGGAGAAGACCTACTTGATTATGCCTTGACTATAAGCAAACTTCAGCAGTCCGGCCAGATTGTGCGCGCTGGTTTTCTGCATCATGTTTTTCCGGTGGGTTTCTACGGTGCGGTAACTTATTTTCAGGGCAGACGCAATTTTCTCGTTCGTGTATTCTCTGGCGAGCAACTGAACAACCTCTGTTTCCCGGGGCGTGAGCAGGGGCTGCAATTTGGCTTTTTGCAGTTGCTTTACTTTCAAGGCATGGCTGGACATAACGGCCCGGTGCACTTCTTCCGTAAAAAACAGTTTACCTGTTGCCACCGCTCGAATGGCATCCACCAATTGGCGTTTCGTGCAGTTTTTCAGCAGGTAGCCGTTCACCCCGGTATGGATCATCTCCATGATGATGCCGTTGTCATCATAGGTGGTGAGCATGATGATTTTCTGGCTTGGTTTTGTCTCTTTGATTTTTTTGCATACTTCTATACCATCCATACCCGGCATGCTGATATCGAGCAGGCAAACATCATAGTCTTTTCTAAGGGCCAGGTTCAGCGCTTCGGTGCCGTTGCCGGCGGTGTCTTCTATGATGAAATCCCTCTCTTTCTTCAGCAAGGAGATCAACCCATCCAAAAAAAGATGATGATCATCCGCCAGAAGTAGTTTAATGGGCATAGTACCTGCAATTTCAACATTGAAAAGTTAACCGGCCATACCAATTACCCGGTATCAGCCGAGCGGCACATCAATGACCGCCAGGGTGCCTCGTCCTAAAACAGAATCAACACTAAACGATGCCTTTAAAAATTCCACCCTCGATTCAATGCCCGAAAGGCCAATACCGGAACTATTTCTCCGGGCCCCTTGGTAATCGAAGCCGGAGCCATCATCCTCAACGGTAATGTTCACTTTTTCCGGGAACTTGATTAATTGGACGTTCAGGTTGCTGGCCCTGGAGTGCTTGATAGCATTGTTGGTCAACTCCAGTACCATTGGGTAAAGATTAATCTCCAGGGTTTCATCCAGCCTTCGGTCGAAATGAAAAGCGCCAAAGTTTATTTTTATTGACGATACTTCGTTGAGTTGGGCGAAGAAATGCTCCAGTGTTTGCACCAGCCCCAGCCGGGAAAGGGATGCGGGCATCAGGTTGTGTGAAATATTGCGCAGCGCAGCGGCCGCCTGGTCCAGCATCAACAGCGATGAAGAAAGGGTTTCATTGTTTACACCCTCCGTATTTTCTTCCATGTCCGAGAGTTTAAGTTTGGCGGTAGAGAGCAAGGTGCCGACATGGTCGTGAATGTCGCGGGCCAACCGTATTCTTTCGGCGGTCTGGGTATGGATGAAATTGCTGAACAACTCGCTTCGTTGTAAACCAAGGCTTTGCTGAAGTTTAGTTTGTTGTTTCAGCCGGTATCGGTTATACGCCAACCAGGAAATAATGCTTAGGAAAACCAGGCCCCCTATGAGTGAATTGAGGATGAGCTGCTGGCGGTCTGTATCGGCCTCATGCAATTTTTTCTGTTGTTCGATCTCCTGGTCTTTTTTGGCTATGTCGTATTGGGCATTGATTTGTTGTATTTCGATGCGGGTGCGCACATTCACGATAGAATCTTTCATCTGATTAAAAAGGCGTTCGTACCGATAGGCGCTGTCGTATTTCTTTTCACTGGCAAACAAGCGGGCGAGGGAGCCGTATCCGTTCCGGATGTATACCGCATGTTTAATTCGCAGCGCCAGGTTAAGGCCTTGCCTGTAAACTAAAATCGCCTGGCCCGGTTGGTCAAGATCTTCGAAAACTTTACCCGTTATAATAAAATAGTCGGCCAAGTCAGTTTCAAAGATGGGCCAGTGGTAGTTGGTGCTGTCCTTGCCAATTCCATAATCTTTAGGGGTATTCCCTACTTGTCTAAAAATGAAATCAAAAGCCCGGAGGCAATAATTCAGAGCCTTCTGATTTTCTCCGGTTGAATTATGAACTTTGGCGATGGTAAACATCGTTCGTGGAATTGTATGCTTCACAATGAATTCACGCCTGGAGTTTGTGGACTTCTTTTCATAAAAAGATTGAGCCTGAAAAAGATGCTGAAGCGCCTCCCCGGGCCTCCGTTGGGCCAGAAAAACTTCAGCCAACCATACTTTGGCTCCATACATATGTATGCTGTCTTTAACAGAAGCTACCTGGTCATAGAACTCCTGATAATATTGTTTCGCCGCTGACGTATTCCCCTGCCGGAGGTGGATACTGCCCAATGTGAGGGGGATAAATCCAACCGAGTTAAAGGGAAAAGCTACTTTCCCAACCTCCCTATTCTTCTCGGCCAGGGCCTTGCCTTTGAGGGTAAGTCTCAAGGCCGCGGGGTAATTACCGCTGAAGAAATAATTGTTCAGTATGCAACCATAAGCTTGATAAATATGGCTTGTCCATTCCTCCTGTTCGGCAATGGCCGCCATGGATAAAGAGTTTTGCAGGGCAAGTTCCAATTGGTTCGTATTTTCATAAAATTGCGCAAGCAAAAAGTGCGACTGGTAGATCCCCTCCCTGTAATTCAGGTCATGAGCCAATGCATACACCCGGTTGGCGTAGAGGACAGTACTGTCGTTCTTCGAGGGCATGTACAAGTAAGCGAGCCGTTCATATAACTGGACGAGGAGCGTATCAGGCGGATGGTTAAGGCTTAGACGGATCAGCGGATCTGTTTTTTTCCTATCCACGGCAACCGTCCTCAAATAACTGGACGCGTTCAGCTGCGGGATTAGCGGCTGTGCCTGGCTAAACTCCATCAAAGTGCTTAAGGCAGAGGCAAACAATACTGATTTCATAATGAAAATACCGGAATAAACTTTAAGGGCATCTCTAAAAACCCTACGAAGTTATCGATAAAAGACCGAAGTCAGGGAGGACGCCCACCATTTGATTATCTGATGATGTTCAAGATATTGATTCGGCAGCGGTACTATAATTTGAGTGACGACAGCACAGAATATGCGATCTTAGACCGCTTGTCGTTTATGCGCTTTTTGGGGTTAACGATCTCCGATACGGTACCCGATGCAAAAACGATCTGGAACTTCAAGAATGAACTAGCCAAGTCCAGAGTGGTGGAGAAGTTATTTTCATTGTTGGATAGGACCTTGACCAAGCGGGGTGTGATTTTGAGCAAAGGCAAGATGGTCGATGCCTCCATTGTGGAAGTACCCATTCAACGTAATAGCCGGGATGAGGACCAACAAGTTAACCAGGGGGAAATCCCGGAAGACTGGAAAGACAATCCGAGTAAACTGCGCCAGAAAGATGTTGATGCTAAGTGGGTTACGCACAATGGGAAGAGTTATTATGGCTACAAGGACCACATCAAAGCTGATACAAAAACCAAACTGATCACCACCTATCAGGTGACGCCGGCCAATGTCCATGATAGTGATATGATTACTGATCTGCTTGATAAAAGGGACCAGCATCAAAAACTCTATGCCGACAGTGCTTATCGGAGCAATAAAATTGAAATGGAATTAAGCCGGCTAAAAGTGAATTCGATGATCCACGAAAAGGGTTATCGTTACAAAAAGCTCACGGCAACCCAGCAAAAAAGAAACAGACGAAAATCAAAAGTAAGAGCACGCATCGAGCACATTTTCGGTTTTATGACAAACTCTATGAACCGGATGTACATACGGTGTCGAAACTTTGTGCGGGCAAGGGCTACCATTGGCCTGATGAACATCACATACAATCTATTCAGGCTACCGCAGCTAAAGATCAACCTGAGGATGACATAAAAAGTCAAAGGCCTACTAAAATCAATGACCTGACAATAGAGAAAACTAAAAAATCAAAGCTAGGAGTAGCTTATCAACAGACTTCTCCACATTGAACTCGTAAAACAAAGACCAGGCAAAATTAGAAATGTTTAAACCAAGTAATTAGAGACCCCCTTAATTGTTAATTTTGATTGTTAATTATTAATTCTGCCTCCTGACTCCTGTCTCCTTATTTTCTCGTCTTAACACATCGTACCATGAACTTTCGCAATTCGTCACCCTTTTCCAATTGCATATTGTGTTCATGGGAGTGAATAGTTGTCCAGGCATTCATGATATGAATGTGGCTTTTTCCTGCAAATGTTTCCTTATCGTCAGTTGACCAGTAGTCGGCGTAGGTAGTAGGTTTGCTGAACGTGTCACCTTCTATCCTGCCTGTCGGGTTCAGGTTCAATGGGTTTCCTTTCTTGAATAAGTCAATTCTCTTGGTGTAGTTTAAGAAGCTTGTGTAGTGGTTTTTGTCCTCTGGATCCATTTGGTCCAGGATATGCAGTTCGATTTTTCGTGAATTATTCTCCACAAGGAAGTGAAAATAACTTGTCCACTCCTGAACATTGGGTAATCGCCAATCACGGGGACAAACAGAATCAATATTCTGGAAATGGTAATATCGTCCATGAAGATTGAATTTCTTAAACTTATTTCTTTGCTCCTCGGTCAACCCGATAGATTGATTTGCTTTGTATTCCAAGTTGTCCAGCATCCACGTTGTTGTACTCATCGTTTTTATGCTATACCGTTTCCCGTCCCCGCCGTCCGCCTAGGCGGATCACCTTAATTCCGCTTACAACAAAAAACCCCAGTCTCTTGCGAGAAGGGGTTCTTTGATAAAGTCAGGCGACGA
>JAYUHI010000183.1:0-11800 GCA_043767095.1 Bacteroidota bacterium | reverse complement strand
ACTTCCGGGGTTTAGTCCATCCCAATCACCAAACCAGTCTTCCGTACAACCTAAAATTGAGACGACACATTTCGGGTCGGAGCCATCAAGATTAGAGGGATGCAATACCTGAGGTGCAACGCTCTTCCCTTTTTCGGTAAAAAGGTCTCGAAAGTAGTGTGGTATCTCGGCACCATAAACATCGCGTACAGCATCAAGTGTACTGAGGGCTAAATTGTTTTGATTGCGTCCACCATAACCTCCTGGGGTAGTCAATCCTTCGCATTGTAATCCTGCCTCCTTTAAAATGGTGAGTGCATAAGCCTGATAAGCGGCCAATTCATCGGCACTTTTTGTCTGGCTCCATTCCCAATTTTCCATATATGCAGGGGAGGCTTCCGGAAATGGCCTTCCTGTTTTGATATCAATAATGCGTGTATGGCTCACCATTTCAGGATGAATATCCCAGTTGGGTACAATCACTTCGCGGATGGTACTCAGGCTATCTTCCAACTCCTTCTTTGTCCAGCCTGGAATAAAGCGATTAACCCAGCCCGTACAGGCAGGGTAAGGTACTACGCTGTATTTTCCTTTTACACCCTGTTCATCAGCCCATGCTGCAAATTCCCGCACAAAGGAATCCGGGATTTCGCGGGGAAGTTTCCGCCAGTCTTGTTTATACTGGTCAGGAAATATTTCTGCAAATTGAGGAATACCGTAATAGGCCAAATTCACCAAACATGTGGAATCATCAATGATAAGACTGATGGGTACCCGATGGTAAGGATTTAGAACTTCAACCTGGAGTGGAGCGTCTCCCCAAGATTCGAAGCTGGGGGAAGAGGCTAATGCCACACCTCCCATGCCGGCAGTTTTCACAAAAGATCGCCTGTTAAAATTCATAGTTTAATGGTTATTCGGTTGAGATTTCGGTTATTCCTTTATTTGATGATTGAACAATTTCAACATAAATATATTTCAAGCTATGCACTTATTATGAAAAGTTACCAGTACTGTGCCGTCAGAGTACTGTGTCGTCAGGTCTTCCGACCTGACGCAATTGCACCCGAAGTCTTAGCTTAACTTTTGTTGCCATAATCGTACCCTATTCGTTTGCGGTCTTTATGTTCAACTTCCTGCTTATCCTTTTGTAACAGGTAGTTGATAGCTTCATACACATCCTTAAATTGTTTGTTGTACTTGCTTTCAAGTTCTTTCAGCTTTTCGGCAAGTTCCTTGTAATTCAAAATGAATTGCTTTAATGTTATAAAAGCCCGTACAATGGCAATACTAGTTTGTCTTGCTTTTTTGCTTTTCAAAACATTGGCAAGCATGGTTACCCCGTGTTCTGTAAAAGCTAATGGTAAAGCAGTTTTAGGGCGTTTGACAGGGTATGTCATCACAATTTGTGATGACATACTTTCCCATTCTTTGGCAGTAAGTTGAAACATGAAGTCATCAGGGAAAATGTCAATATTCCGTTTTACAGCTTGATTCAAAACCCGTGTTTCAACTTCGTATAACTCGGCAAGGTCAAAGTCCAGCATAACTTTCTGACCCCGTACTTCATGGATTTTCTTTTGAATGACTTGTAACTGCATTTTCTTTTATTTTAGTAGAGTAACTATAACTACGTTCTTACCCTTAATTTTTACTCAGCGTGATACTTTTTGCTAATTGAAAAGCAGGAAGGAAGTAAGAGGAGGAACGGCAGTGCCATTGTATAGTCTACTTCTTCATACATGGAGCCAACTTTAAGGGTATTGTAGTACTTATCGCGCTTTAAGTAATAGTTTATTTCGCTTGGCACGCTCCACGCAATATTGCCCAGGCATTGTGCCAAAAACCATTTCTCAATCAAACGTGCTGCACGGCCATTGCCATCTGCAAACGGATGGATTTTAACAAATACCAGGTGTGCGAACGATGCGTAATAAAAACATTCGTCAATACTTAATCGCTTGCGTTTTTTTAATTCGGTTATATCATTGAATAGCTGTTCATTTTCCTTATCAACAATACTCTTGTCGGCACCATGGTAAACGGTAAGCAAAACATTGCCCACTTTCACATCTTTGTCACGTACTTTTCCTTTGTAGCGTTCGTCCATTGAAAAGTTGGGCTAAGTATTTTATGAGCCTTAAGCGTGTTGGCTAATGTAAGGGCGTGAGTCTTGGCGAATTGATAGGCTTCAATCAAATCATCAATCTGTTTCATCTCCCTGTTTTCGTAGCCGGTCTGTTTGTTATGCAAATAGCTATCCATATCAATGCTGCTGCCTTCGATTAAAGATGAATACACAGATGAGGCTGACATTACCGGATACGTCTTGATATTCAATGCACTTAATTGTTTCAAGTGTTTGCTAAGTGTGAAGCACTGACGCTTTTTATAGTCAGGTAGGCAGATGGAAGAAATCAACTTCATAGCTGCTAAATTATTCAATAACCAGAGAATCTATTTCCCCTTTAGCATTCGCACGGGCAGTTTTCTAATGTTTTCGTGAGATTCTGAAGAAGCTTTTGCTATTGGTCGAACTATAGGTGCACTCTTAATCTGATATTTTGCCAATTTTATGGATCTTATTGGTAAATTAATATGAAATTTTAACCATAAATACATCAATTAATAAAAAATTATAACCAAATTGAATAAAAAACACTGACTTAATGGGTAAAATTACCCCTTCCAAAATTCAGGAAATCATTTTTGCCTCGTCAGAAAAGAGCGAATCCAGACGAATTACAGCCCTATTGAAAGAAAAATCGATCAAAAAAATTGCTTCAAGGATTTACACTTCAAATCTGGAGGAGGATCCGGCTGTAATCATAAAGAGAAATTGGTATCGGATTTTGGCTCACCTGTTTCCGAATGCCATCTTAAGTCACAGGAGCGCACTCGAATTTAAACCAACTTCAGCAGGTCATATTTTCCTTTCCTATTCCTATCCATCAAATATTCAGTTGCCAGGTTTAACAGTCCACCTGTTGAAGGGCTCTGAACGACTAGAAGGAGATAATCCATTTTTTGAAAATCTCTATGCCTCTCAGGAAGCAAGGGCATTTCTGGAGAATTTGCAAGAGACAAGAAAGGGAGGTGAGGAATCTAAAAGCTTGCCGGTCTCGGAAATTGAAGAGAGGCTTGACACATTCATAAGAGCCAGGGGTGAAAAGAGTTTGAATGCATTGCGCGATAAGGCAAGGGAAATTTCTATCACCTTGCACATGCAAAAGGAATTCAAAAAGTTGAACCTGTTGATCAGCGATCTTTTGGCCACAGGCAAATCTAAGAAGTTAACATCTCCAGTGGCAGTAGCGCGCTCGATGGGAGAACCTTTTGACCCTGACAGGATTAAATTATTTGAAAGTCTGTATGAAGAGCTGGCTGGGAAAATTTTTCCGGAACACAAAGTTTCAAACTCGATTAATGGGTATAAGGCATTTGCATTTTTTGAAGGATATTTTTCAAACTACATTGAAGGTACCGAGTTTACAGTAAGCGAAGCCAAAGAAATAATACTCACTGAAACACCTTTGCCCACCAGAGATGAGGATTCGCACGATATACTTGGCACATACCGGATAGTATCAGACAAAAAAGAGATGGCTGTTTGTCCTGTCAATGCAGATGAGTTTCTTGATCTGGTGCGAAACAGGCATGCAGTTCTTTTACAGGCACGCAAATTAAAAAAGCCGGGCGAGTTTAAAGATAGAAATAACAGGGCGGGCGATACCGAATTTGTAGACTGGAGTTTGGTCAACGGCACATTAAAAAAAGGCTTTGACTGGTATACGTTATTGAAAGACCCATTTGCAAAAGCGGTTTATATGATGTTCCTCGTAAGTGAAGTACATCCGTTTCTGGACGGAAACGGCAGGATAGCAAGGGTAATGATGAATGCAGAACTCTCTTCAAAAGGATTATCTAAAATTATTATCCCAACGGTTTACCGTGAAGATTATACGGGGGCATTAAGAAAACTTAGAAGACAACGAATTGCCGACCCATATATCAGGATGATGAGGAGAGCATACGAATTCAGCTCCACAATAAATCATGAAAGCTTAGAAGAAATGGAGAAGTACTTGCAGGCGTGTGACGCATTCAAGGAGCCAAAAGAAGGGAAGCTGATTTTTCTGTATGACACCTGAGTTAGTCATGATGATAGTTTGGCAAACATTCACTTCAATCGAGATAAGTTTTGAGCGGGTAGCTATGGAAACAAGTCTTCATCTTTTTCCTATCTTTAAAACATGTCATCTATCGTAAAAGGTTTTGAGTTTGATATTTTTATAAGTTATCGCCACAACGATAACCATTCAGGTTGGGTAACGGAGTTTGTAAAGGCGCTGCAAGAAGAGTTGGCTGCCACCATTAAAGAACCTGTCTCTGTTTACTTTGACACCAATCCTCATAACGGTCTGCTCGAAACCCACAATGTGGATAAAAGCCTGGAGGGAAAACTAAAATGCCTCATTTTCATTCCTATCGTCTCTCAGACTTATTGCGATACAAAAAGTTTTGCATGGCAGCAGGAGTTTTGCGCCTTTAATAAGCTGTCGAAAGAAGATCAATTTGGAAGGGATATAAAGTTGGGCAATGGAAATGTAGCGAGCCGGATTCTTCCTATAAAAATACACGATCTGGATGCTGATGATAAAGAGATTCTGGAAAATGAGTTAGGTGGTGTGCTTCGCTCCATTGAGTTTATTTTTAAATCAGCTGGAGTCAATCGCCCTTTGCGGGCAGAGGATAAACGTGAAGACAATCTCAGCCGGTTGTTCTACCGTGATCAACTGAATAAAGTTGCCAATGCCATAAAGGATATCATGAATGGGATACGTTTTCCAGATAGGAGGGATATCTTTCCAGAATCAAAAAGTAATCCGGAAGCGGATGTAGCTACCAACTCAAAACCTATTCCTGATCAGAGTAAGCAATCCATAGCCGTGCTCCCTTTTGTAAACTTATCTCAGGATCCGGCACAGGAATATTTTGCGGATGGGATCACAGAAAATATTTTAATTCAACTAGCTGGCTTGAAGCAATTACGGGTGATTTCTCGCACCTCTGTCATGCGCTACAAGAAAACAACCAAGTCGGCACCTGAGATTGCAGCTGAGTTAAGTGTAAAGTATATTCTGGAAGGAAGTGCGCAAACGCAGGGCAACAAAGTGCGCATATCAGTGCAATTAATTGATGCGATAAGTGAAGATCATCTGTGGTCAAAAGTATTTGTAGAGAGTATGGACGATATTTTCGCCATACAAAGCAGCGTAGCAGAAATTGTAGCCAAAGAACTTCATGCGTCTTTCGCTCCCCAGGAAAGTAAAAAATTAAAAGAAGTACCCACTAAAAATCTTGAAGCATACGATCTGTTCCTGAAAGGCCGGCATGCCTTTAATCAATGGGGTGTGGAGGGCTATATAGCTGCCACAGAATATTTTAAGAAAGCAATTGCCTTAGACCCGGAGTTTAAAGAAGCCTATTCGTATTTAGCAAGTTCGTACTCTGCACGCATGTCGTGGAATGGTGATCTATCTCCCGATGAAGCGAATAAGAATATTGAATTATATCTCAGCGAAGCGTGGAAGAGAGGGCCAACTGATAATGATTATCTCACAAAGGCATTTGTTGAATTTTTTGTGAACAAGGATTTTGCTGCCTCTGAAAAATTATTACTGGAGGCTATTTCACTGAATCCGAACAATGCTTCCGTGCTGTACACGTATAGTTATCTGCTCGATATGATGAGTAGGGTAGAAGAAGGGATTCAATGGGTGAACAAAGCAAAAGTAATTGAACCGCTATCTATTGCGTATTTTAATTATCAATCCGTAAGTCTTCACCTCATGGGTAAAAACGAGGAAGCACTGGCTGTAATAAAAGAAGGCTTGCGGTTATATCCTTCTGTCTTGCGATTTTATGATTTTATGGCGCGTATCTATCTCACCATAGAAAAATGGGAAGAAGCAGAAGCAGCAGTGTTAACGGGTTTTCGCATGTCTACCCTAAGGCCTCCTTCTATGGTAGCCTTTCTGGCTATTGCTCATGCTTCTTCAAGTAAAAAAGATAAAAGCAAAGAATTGTTGGACGAACTGACAAAGCGAAGTGGTGACAATGAGAGAGGGGTCAATATCAATATTGCGTATGTCTTCAGTGCTTCGGGTGATTTTACAACTGGCTTGCAATGGTTAAACAAAGCCAAGCAAACAAATGATGTTGGTCTCATTTGGTGGCAGGTGGATCCACTCTTTAAAAAATTGAGAGAGCATTTACAAAACAAAAATGAATCGGTTGTCGCGGATTTCGTTGCAGCTGAAAAACACATTTCTGCTTTACTCGAAGGGGAAATGCCAAAACTGCCTTATCATAATATTGAACACATTTATGATGTCCTTAATTCATCTGAGACCATTGCTAGGAATGAGCTGGTGACCGAAGATGACATCAAAATCATTCGACTGGCAGCCCTCTTTCATGATGCGGGTTTTATATACTCCGCCAAAGAGCATGAAGCGAGGGGTGCCCAAATGGCAGAAGAAATATTGCCACAGTTTAGCTTCACCAACGATCAAATCGAAATCATTGAGAACATGATTTTAGCCACTCGGCTCCCGCAATCACCAACTACGCAGCTGGAGAAAATAATATGTGATGCAGACCTGGACTATCTGGGGCGCGAAGATTTTTATGAGATTGGCAACCGGCTTTACTTGGAGTTGAAGGAACAAGGTGCAGCAGAAACCGAACGGGAGTGGAACATCATACAGCGCACGTTTCTGCAATCGCACCGGTATCATACAGAATTTGCGAGACAGAACAGGGAGGGACACAAGCAAGAGCGACTGAAGGAGATTATCGACCAACTTAAACGATAGGCAGGCTTATAGAATAGAGTCGTAAAATCTGGAATCCTATTCTGATCTTTGGAGAAATGTGGCTTTTATTTCCCTATTTCTCCAGTGGAAGCAGTTCCCATCGAAAGGCCAGGCATGTTCCGTGGAAGCTGCCCTGAATAGCCTTTGAATATCTGGAGAAATGTGTCATATTTATTGAGATTTCTCCAAGTATAATTATGTCTGCTACCGCTACTCTTATCGGAAGAGAACCTGAAATTGAAAAATTAGATAAACTCCTGATACACGGGCAGGCGGTATTCCTTTCTGTTTATGGCCGAAGGCGCGTGGGCAAAACTTTTCTCATCCGGCAGCATCTTAAAAACAACATTGTATTTCATTTAACGGGAACCAAAGACGGAATTAAAGAAGAACAGCTTCAAAACTTCTTTGATGAATTTATCCGGAGAACTGGCACGCGAAAAAAATATCCACGGCCGGCCTCGTGGCATCAGGCGTTCCGCTACCTCGTAGATTATTTAAAAAGTATTCCTAAAAAGAAAACGAAACAGGTAGTGTTCCTGGACGAGATGCCCTGGCTAGATAATCCCAAGTCAGGGTTTGTGCAGGCACTGGAGTTTTTCTGGAACCAGCATGCCTCATCCATGAGCCACCTTGTGCTTATTGCCTGCGGCTCGGCCTCCTCGTGGATGAAGAAAAATTTAATCAACGCCCGGGGTGGTCTGCACAATCGTGTTACGCACAAAATGAAACTGGAGCCTTTTAACCTTCACGAAACAGAGCAATTCATTCGCTCCACGGGTGCCAGACTCACGCCCTATCAAGTCCTGGAAATTTATATGGCCATGGGCGGCATACCTTTTTACCTGAAGGAAATTGAGAAAGGCAAAAGCGCCACACAACTCATAGACGACATCTGCTTCTCACCCAAAGGCCTGCTGTATGGGGAATACGTTCAACTCTATCATTCGCTTTTCAAAAATGCCGAATATCATATCACGGTAATTCAATGTCTGGCCTCCAAACCCCAGGGCATGACACGCAAAGAGATTTCCATGAAAACGAAACTGAGCGAAGCCACTCTCAACCGCACACTGGAAGAACTTACCGATTGCGATTTTATCTCTTATTACGAGCCCCTCCTCAACAAAAAGAAGGAGGCCGTTTATAAGCTTACAGATTTGTATTCTCTCTTCTATCTGAAATTCATTAAGCCTAATAAAAAAGGCGGACCCGGCACCTGGAAGCAGCTCTCGCAAACCAACACCTTCACCGCCTGGAGCGGTTATGCGTTTGAGAATATTTGCATGATGCACCAGGCGCAGATAAAAAGGGCGCTCGGCATCAGCGGCATCCACAGCACTACCTACTCCTGGTTTTTTAAAGGAAACGATTCGTTGCCAGGCTGCCAGATTGATATGACCATTGACAGGGCAGACGAAACCATTAATTTATGTGAAGCAAAATTTACCCGCGAAAATTTTGCCATCACCAAAAGTTATGCGGCTCAGTTGCGCATGAAAAAATCCGTTTTCAGGCAGGCTACCAAAACAAAAAAGAATACCTTAACCACATTGCTCACCACACACCCAGCCATACGAAATGAACATTACCTGGCCGAGGTGGATAATGAAGTAACCATGGATAAATTATTTAGGCAAGAGTAAACGACACAAAAGAAATCCTATGAAAGCAAAATCCATCAAAGGAAATTCTCCCGAAGAAATTCAGGAGGCCTTACAACTGAACCTGGCTGACGGTTTCAAACCTACCCTTGCCTTTGTATTCATCTCCATCAAACAAGACATTGATGTTGTTCGCCAGCTCCTCGATCAGCATGGCATTCAGATTTTTGGCGCCACCACAGGCGGTGAGTTTATTGATGGCGAAATTGGAGCAGGAACCATTGCCATTCTGCTGGTGGACATGAAACCATCACACTTTAAAGTATTATTGAGCGATTACCGCGATAAAGACCCGGATGCAGTGACGCAGCAAATGGCGGCAAAAGCAAAAGAGACTTTTAAAAACCCTTCGTACATTATTTCAGTCAGTGTGGACGTAAGAGGTGAATCCGGACCTGCTATGGAAGACCCGCTTGTCAAATCCATAGAATCTGTCACTGGAAAAGACATAATCTTATGGGGCGGCCGGGCCGGTGATGATTTTGTTTTTCGTGAAACAGTAGTATTCAACCATGAGCTTTCAACCAAAAGAGGGATCATCATGCTGGTATTGGATGGCGATAAAATTCTGGTGAGAGGATCTGCGGCATCCGGGCAAAAGGCCGTGGGAACTGAAAAGATTATTACCAAGGCCAGTGGTAAATGGGTATATGAAATTGACCACCAACCTGCTGCTGAAATGGTGTTAAAATACCTGGGGTTAAACTTAACTCAGGAAGAAGCTGAAACCTTTTATCCCAAAGAGGGCATCGTGTTTAGTGTTTCCCGCGACAAGGGTGATCCGGTGTTGCGCGGATTGGGTGTGTTTGATTGGAAGAATAAATCTTTTTCATCGCTTGGCGACATTCATGAAGGTGACAAAATACGCCTTACCATTCCTCCGGATTTTGAGGTGATCGAAGAAGTGAGAAAAAATGCCGAAAAAATAAAGCAAGAGGAACTGAAGGAAGTCGATGCCTTACTGATGTTTTCCTGTATAGGCAGGCTCGGGCAATTTGGACCCTTGGTGGGAGAAGAAATAGACGGAGTAAGAAAAGTCTTCAATGTACCCATGGCAGGTTTTTTCACTTATGGTGAATTCGGCAGAACCAATAACGGAAATAATGAATTTCATGCTAATACATGTTGCTGGGTGGCATTGAAAGAAATATAACCTTCAGCGAAAATCAGCGGCATCAGCGGGAAACTTTTCTCCGGCAGATTGCGCAGATGCACGCAGAAACAGAAAAAAGAAGATAGCAGAAGAGGAAAAAAACAGACGAAACTCTTCAGCGAAAATCAGCGGCATCAGCGGGAAACTTTTCTCCCGCAGATTGAGCAGATGAACGCAGAAAATAAGCATGACAGAAAACGAAATATCCTATAAAATCAGAGGGGCAATTTTCAAAGTATTTAATGCTTTGGGCCCAGGATTACTTGAATCAGCTTATGAAGCTGCACTCATGCATGAATTGACTAAGGACGATCTCGAAGTAAAATCACAAGTAGCATTGCCTCTGATTTATGATGAGATAAAAATGGATGTGGGTTATCGTATTGACTTACTCGTAGAAGATAAAGTAATAATAGAAATTAAATCAGTAGAAAACCTTGCAGAGGTGCATCATAAACAAGTAATCACTTATTTAAAATTATCGGGAAAAAAATTGGGACTATTAGTAAATTTCAATTGTGCTGAAATTGATAAATCCATATTCAGGAAAGTTAACGGCTTATAAACCATCCGCGAAAATCAGCGGTATCTGCGGGAGATATTTTTCCCGCGGATTGCGCAGATGAACGCAGAATATAACCATGACAGAAAACGAAATACTTCTAACTATCCGCGAAAATCTGCGATATCAGCGGGAGATATTTTTTCCTTCAGATCATAGAGATTAACACGAAAAATTGCCCTACTTATATCCGGTAAATGAACATTATGAACAAGCACCTTCAACACATACTGGAAATCCTTCAACAGGAAAACCTTACAGCCGATCAAAAAAAGGCCGCTCTCCAATCCTTGAAAGATGCTGACAAAGAATTGGAGATCACCGCCTTCAAACTAGACAAAACAGAAAAAATAAAACATACCACCGCTGTTTTGTTGGAAGAAACTATTACCGAACTGGAGCAAAAGAGGAAAGCAGTAGAAGCGCAAAACAGGGAGTTAGAAATTGAAGCCTCCCTTGAGCGAGTGCGAGCCCGCGCCATGGCCATGCATAATTCCGATGAGTTGGCTGAGTTGGTATCCACCGTATTCCAGGAGTTAACCCGTCTTGACTTCTCCTTGACCAGTTGCATTATCTGGATTCATAATGCGGAGTACGCAACCAATGAACTGTGGATTGCCAGCTCTGAAGCGAATAAACCAGCCCAGCCCTTTCAGGTAAAACCATTTCATGAATCGTTTTTTAAATCCATCATCCATGCCTGGAAAGCGAGCGACCAAAAGTGGGCGTATAAGCTGAGCGGAAAAGAAAAGAAAGTTTTCGAGAAAGCTTTTTTCAAAGAACTTCCCAGCCTGCCCGATGCTTTGCGAACATCTTTGACAGAACCCAAAGAAATTACCTTCTCCGCTTCGTTCAACAATTTTGGTGCGCTGGAAATTGTGGGGACAGAAGCCCTCACCGATGAAAAGTTTGATATCCTTCACCGGTTTGGGAGAGTGTTTGACTTGAGCTACACGCGTTTCAATGATCTGATGAAAGCAGAAGCGCAGGCAAGGGAAGCGCAAATTGAAGCCGCTCTGGAAAGAGTGCGCAGCCGCTCTATGGCTATGCATAAAAGCGAGGACTTAAAGGATGTAATTCAGGTGGTATTTGAGCAACTGCTTCATCTCAATTTCAAAATTGATTCCGCCAGCTTTGCGTTGAATTATAAAGAAACTGATGACTTCAACCTATGGACGGCTACTCCAGAGCAGACCTATCCTGTTCTCATCCACATTCCCTATTTCGATCATCCCATATTTAACAAGCTAAAAGAATCAAAAGAAAATAGAGTGGATTTTTTTGCCGATAGCTATACCCTCGAAGAAAAGAATACTTTCTTTCAACATTTTTTCAATCATAACCCAGCGATTCCAAAAGAGAGACAGGAATATATCTTTAGTCGTGCAGGCTTTGCGAGGAGCAATGTACTCATGGATTCCGTCACTCTGACGATCACTAATTACCAGAGCATTGAATTTTCTGAGGCGGAAAATGCTATTCTGAAACGCTTCGCCAAAGTTTTTGAACAAACCTACACTCGTTTCCTTGACCTCCAAAAAGCCGAAGCACAGACAAGAGA
>JAYUHI010000182.1:0-2081 GCA_043767095.1 Bacteroidota bacterium | reverse complement strand
ATGCTTCTTCAACTGCCTTCCGCTCAGCAACATTATTGCTGATGGCGCGATAGCCGAGATTGATTTCGGTCAATAAAACTTTTGGTCCTCTTCGTTGAAACTTCACAACCCTTTCCCGGCCCAGTTGGTTTCTGTCTAAACCAATATCGTTGGAGCCAACACCAGCCGTGAGCGATTCTACGTAAAGAAATTCAGTATCGAATTTATCAATCACTAAATGGATTTTATCCTGCTTTTCATCGTAATAAAATTCAAAGAAACCTGGGTACTTCTTCATGCCAGTCGTCTTGGCCTCTATGGGCGACAGTTGAACCACAGGCGTTGCGGGAGCCGGTTCGTTTTTTTTCTTCTGTGAAATTGATGGGATGAAAACCCCAATTAAAACAAGAGTTAGAAATATGATTCTCATGGTCGAATAAAAAATATTTTATTTCCTCTAAACTAATAAAAGGTTTGGAAAAGGATAAGGGAGTTGGGATGAGCGGAGGGATGGTTTGCCAGGTGCCGGTTACTGGTTGCCGGTTCCGGTCAAGAGCATTTAGGATGGTATTTACAATTTACTTCAATTTCTTTTTAAGTTCCTCCAACTCCTTCAGCGTTGTCATATAAAGTACCATGCTCTGCTCAGCCAGCAATCTCTGCCTGTCAGCTTCAGTCTTTGCCATTAAAGCTTGTTCTTTTTGAGCCTCCGCATCCCGTTGAGCGGCCTTCGCAACAGTTTGTTGCACAAAAGCATATACCATTGAAACCATGGTAATAAAACACATGGCACTAAAAGCGATTCTCCATTTCCAGTTCATAACAATAATTTCTTTTCAACAAATGTACTTACTTTATGGTGCCTTATTAACCCTTCATGAAATTACAAAAGCATAACACTCAGATTGAAAGAGTCGGCAAGCGGCTGTACTCAGGCATTGTTAACCTCATAGAAAACGCCCGCAAGAGCCTGGCCATTTCTGTCAATAGGGAAACAACATTGCTCAATTGGGCCATCGGCAATTATATCAATCTTGATTTGAAGGATGACGGCAAGGGTCAGTATGGTTCCCGAATAGTTGCGACAGTGTCGCAACTTTTGGAAGAACGGTTTGGTAAAGGTTATACTTACACAGCGCTCACCCGCATGTGCAAGGTGGCATCAGTCTTCGGCAAGCAAAAAGTTGCGACACTGTCGCAACAATTGAGCTGGAGCCATTTAATAGAATTATCCGTTATCGAAAATCAAACCAAGCGGGAGTTCTATACACAAATGAACGTGATAGAAGGTTGGGGTGTGCGCGATCTGCGGGAGAAAATAAACGTGATGTTGTTCGAGAGAACAGCCATTGCTAAAAAACCTGAAGCATACATCAAGAAAACACTGAAGAAAGCCTGGAATGAATCAACGGTTTCACCGGAATTAGTTTTTAAAAATTCTTATGTACTCAATCTCCTGGGCCTGCCCGCCAAATACTCAGAGCGCGAACGCGAGCGGGCATTGATCAACAACCTCGAACAATTTATACTTGAACTTGGTAACGGATTTGCATTCATCGAAAGGCAAAAGCGAATTACCATTGATACCATTGACTATCACTTAGACTTATTGTTCTTCCACAGGAAATTAAACAGGTTAATAGCGGTTGATCTTAAAATCGGGAAGTTTAAACCGGCATATAAAGCACAAATGCAGCTTTATCTGCGATGGTTGCAGAAACACGAAATGCATACCAGTGAGGAACCTCCTGTTGGATTAATTCTATGCAGTGAAGGCAACACAGAACACATTGAACTGTTGATGCTTGACGAAAAAGAAATTAAAGTTGCCCAGTATCTCACGCAACTCCCCAGTAAAAAATGGTTTGCTGATAAATTGCACCGGTCATATCAAATCGCCAGGGAAAACAATCCTGAGCTCGAAATAAAAAATCTATCGTCAATCAAGAACAAAAAGAAACGCAAGTGAATTCTTCCATAACCAACCAAAATACTTTCGCCCCTCCGTTCAACATGTTTCATTCATTTGCTCCTATTCAAAAGCTTAATTCAAAGGCGCATGTAGTAGTTATCGGAGCAGGGGCATTTGGCGGCTGGTCGGC
>JAYUHI010000181.1:0-4992 GCA_043767095.1 Bacteroidota bacterium | reverse complement strand
TTTTTAGCCGAATCGACAGAAAAGAATCTACCTCTCCGGTTGTGATCATCCCAACCCTGTTGCGCCATTAATATAGGTGCAGGAAGACAAAGCAGCGTGGCGATAACGGCTGATGTTTTTAGATTTTTAATAAATGAATTGAAAATATCGGCCAGGCCAACCACAGCCAGCCCGATCCATATCGCGAAAGCATAATACGAAGCGGCATAGATGTAGTCGCGTTCGCGCGGTTCTTCGGGCGGTGAGTTCAGGTAAACCACGATGGCTACACCCGTCATGACGAATAGCATGCCCACGACAAAAAAGTTTTTGGTGTCTTTTGTGATTTGAAAAAACATTCCTACAAAGCCAAGGATGAATGGAATCATTAAGAAATTATTCCTGCCCCTGTTTTCGGCCAATACGCCAGGCAATTTTTCGGTTATTTGAAAGGGTGTAAGCGAACCTGCACCGGGTTCATCACTTTCGCGACCGGCAAAATTCCACAAGAAATAACGGCCATACATGGTGCCGATCTGGTGGGTGAGCAAGTACTTAATGTTCTGCGCGAAGGATGGCTTCTCGCCTTCATCCAGACCCAGAATGGATTTGTAAGATTCTTTGTGGTCTTCATTCCAGGCGCGGGGGAGGAAATGTTCATCATCATATTCATATTCAAACCTGCGCTCGGCTACTTCATATTGGTCTTTGCCTTTCTTATAAGCAGGTGCTCCACTCTTTACATCAACAATTTCAGAGGTAAAGTACGGGCCATAAAGCAACGGTCGTGTTCCATATTGCTCACGTTTCAGATATCGCACAAAAGACATTACGTCTTTGGGAGCATTCTCATTGATCGGTGTTTCATAGTTGGAGCGGATGATTACTGTAGCATAACTTCCATAACCGATCAATATGAAGGAAATGGAAAGCAGCATGGTGTTGTAGATGGGATGATTGTGCTGATGCGTCCAGCGGATTCCCCAGGTGAGCAATCCTATGATAATCAACAAAAACACCAACGCCCCCGATCCGAAAAACATGCCGAGGTTATTGACAAAGAAAAGTTCGAAGCCTCCTGCAATGGTTGGCAAGCCCGGAACAATAATTTCACTGATCAATACCACCAGAAATCCGCTGATGCCAAGGGTTAAGAAAATTCCCCAACTGGTGGTTTTGAATTTCTTGAAATAATAAATGAGACCCAGGGCCGGCAAGGTTACTAAGTTGAGCATGTGCACACCAATAGAAAGGCCCATCATATAAAACATAAGTATGAGCCATCGGTTGGCCTGGCTTTCATCTTCCATGGCGTCCCACTTCAAAATGCCCCACACCACAAACGCGGTGAAGAACGATGACATGGCATACACTTCGGCCTCCACGGCACTGAACCAAAAAGAATCAGAGAAAGTGTAGGTCAGAGCGCCAATGGCACCGGCACCCATCAGCACCCAAATTTGATCCATTGAAAGCTTATCGGTTTTGGTTCCTGCCTGTCCGGCAGGCAGGCCTGCCTGTCCGGTAGGCAGGCCCATCATCTTACGACCAAAGAGTGTAATGGACCAAAACAAAAACAGGATGGTGAAGGCGCTGCTGATCACGCTGATCATATTGATCCAGAAGCCCACCTGGGTTACATCGCCCAGGGCGAGGAAGGAAAACATGCGGCCCAACAACAAGAAGAAGGGCGCACCGGGCGGGTGCGGCACCATTAATTTATAGGATACGGCAATGAACTCGCCACAATCCCAGTAGCTGCCGGTTTCTTCCACGGTGAGCCAGTAGGTTCCTAATGCCACCGTAAAAACGGCCCAGCCTATGATGTTATTGATCTTCTGAAAATTCATGAATGATAGTGTGTTGATGAATAAATCCGGTTTCCTCCTGACGCATCAGGACTATAACGGATGAAGGGGCGAAAATAATGATTTTATTGATTGAAAAGCATGGAACGCAGATGACGCAGATGAATTATGATAAACGCAGATAAAGGATATCATTTTAAATCATACCCATCAGCGTCATCAGTCCCAAGGACTCCTTCGGAGCGTTCTATCCTTTGTAACGATTGCGAGGATTAACACCTGTTAAAAGTACATCAAGGTAAAGCTTTAACAGCGAATAATATGATTCACAATTTCGTTTGTGGATAAACTGTAAGGAGCTAGAACCGCTTTCGTTTCTGAAAACCACCCGGCTTCTTAAAATCTTTATAATCACTCTTGCTCTTACTGAAAACTCTTTTTCGTTCGGGTTTATCTTCACGCGATGAATCCTTCCCTGTTATTTCTACCCGCACCTGACGGCCGTCAAATTCTACGCCTGAAAATCCTTTGGTAATATCATCGGCCTTTTCTTTTTCAATTTCGAAAAATGAATACGCTCCTTTCAAATCAATTTTACCCACGTATTTTTTCCCAACCCCTGAGTATTCATCGAGTAACTCTAACAGGGCCGGTACATCAAGTCCATCCATTTTGCCGAGGTTAATGAAGAAGCGGGTGCCGGTGCCATAGCGTTCGCCTGAAGCCGATGATTTTTGATCGGAATTTAAATCGGGGGCGTTGCGATAATAATCTAAGAACCGGTTGAATTCAATAGAGGCGAACCGTTTAATCAATTCATCTTTTGTCAAATCTTTTAAGGCTGCATAAACAGCAGGGAGGAACTCGGCAATCTCTTCTTCCTTGACATTTACTTCGTGCACTTTGTGCATGAGGGCGAGTAGTTGTTTCTGACAGACTTCTGGGCCGGTAGGGATTTTCATTCGCGTGAACGGGGCCTTCAATGTTTTTTCTATTTGCTTTACTTTTCCCAATTCCCTGGGTGAAACCATGGCAATAGAAATGCCTGTCTTCCCGGCCCGGGCTGTTCTTCCGCTTCGGTGCGTGTAGTATTCCATCTCATCGGGCATGTTCAGATGGATAACGTGCGAGATATTCTCAACATCAAGGCCCCGTGCTGCTACATCGGTGGCCACCAAAATCTGGATGCCTCGCTGGCGGAATTTCATCATCACGCGGTCGCGTTGCTGTTGTGTTAAATCCCCGTGAAGGGAATCGGCATTATACCCGTCTTTCATCAACATCTCGGCAATGCGTTGGGTGTCAATTCTCGTCCGGCAAAAAATAAGAGAGAATATCTCCGGATTAAAATCAAGAATGCGTTTTAGCGCCAGGTATTTATCGCGCTCCTGAATAACCACGTAGAAATGCTCAATGTTTACGTTGCCTTTGTTTTTTTCTCCCACCGTTAGTTCTTCGGGGTTGTTCATATAATTTTTCGTGATTGACTTCACTGCGGGAGGCATGGTGGCCGAGAACAGCCAGGTGTTCTTCGTCTTGGGCGTGAAGGCTAAAATTTTATCGAGGTCTTCCTTGAACCCCATGTTCAGCATTTCATCGGCTTCATCCAGCACCACATATTTCACTTCGCTCAGGTTAACGGCCTTCCGGTCGATCATATCCAGCAGGCGGCCCGGTGTGGCCACTACAATCTGGGCGCCCCGCTTCACTTTACGGATTTGCTCGCTTATGCTCGCCCCGCCATAGATGGCCACGATATTGAAATTCTTAAAGTGTTCACAGAAATTTTCAAGGTCGCTCACAATCTGCATGCTCAACTCGCGGGTTGGAGCCAGCACAAGGGCCTGGGTAAATTTGCTGTTGTCATCAATGAGTTCCAGGAGCGGAAGGCCGAAGGCTGCTGTTTTACCCGTGCCGGTTTGAGCGAGGCCCACAAAGTCGCGGTTGCCCTTTAAAAGCATGGGGATGGCTTTTTCCTGAATGGGGGTGGGCGTTTCGAAGCCAAGTTGCTCCACCGATTTGATCAATCCAGCTGAAATGCCGAGTTCGTTAAATGCTTTCATTGTTTGGTTTAAGGGGGGCAAAGGTAGTTTAGTTTAACTGTTAATCGATAGGTGGAGAGGGTGTTCGACAGTTTTGTAAGAGCGGGCATGGTTTCACAAAGAACAGGAAGAAGCCACAAAGGCCACAAAGCTGCAGTACTTGTGTTCGTTGTGGTTCGTTGTGACCTTCGTGACCTCTTAGTTTACAATGCAAAACTGTACACCCGAGTAAGGCAGGTTGCAAGTAGGATTTTTGGTTATGGATATTTTTCCCGGAATTAGCCCTGCAAGGGCGCACTACCAAAACGCAGGGCGAAGTCCTGCGTGGGTAACATTCTGAAGTCAAAGCCCTGAAGGGGCGAAATGATTCTGCCCCTTCAGGGCTTTGCAAAAAATCCAATCACAAAACTAAGCTCAACAAAGGTTAAAGAAGACTTGATAACTATTAAAACTTTTTTCCGTTAACCATTAACTTTCCTCCATGAAGAAACTCAAGCTCGAAGAACTGGGCCGCATTTCGGTTGATGAATTTAAACAAACAGAAAAAATTCCCGTTTGCATTTTACTGGATAACATCCGAAGCCTGCATAATGTTGGCTCAGCCTTTCGCACAGCCGATGCCTTTCTCATTGAAAAAATTTTCCTGACAGGAATTACCGGCACACCGCCTCATCGTGAAATTGAAAAGACAGCGTTGGGCTCCACCTCATCGGTTGAGTGGGCCTATGTGGAAAAACCGGAAGCCATCGCTGCGCAACTCAAACTGCAAGGGTATTCCATTGTTGTAGTCGAACAAACAAGCGAAAGTATTCCTTTACAAAAATATAATCCCGGAAGAAAAGAAAAACTCTGCCTTGTTTTTGGAAACGAAATTAACGGAGTAAGCGAGGAGGTGGTAGCCTTAGCTGATGTCGCTTTGGAGATTCCTCAGTCAGGAACAAAGCATTCTTTAAACATTTCGGTTTGCCTGGGGATTGTAGTGTGGACGATCAGCCGGTTGTTCAGTAAATAATCGGCAACATTATTTTTTGTCAGCAGTCACTGCTTGAAGATTATTCCTTCTTTCAAAAACCGTATTAAAAATTCCAGAACCTTCCGTAGAAAAATAAACACCCGCTTGATGGGTTGAAGTAACGACCCAGTCCGTTTCACGTTTCCAGGCT
>JAYUHI010000180.1:0-11883 GCA_043767095.1 Bacteroidota bacterium | reverse complement strand
TCACTATACAGGTCAAGTAGTTTGTTGTTCATGACCTCGAGTTTAAAAAATGTGATCCCTTACAATTTAGCTATTTTTGCGTAAGTCCACTTATTAAACTTTACAAAAAAACTGGCGCCCTGCCCAACTTCGCTCTCGAACCATATCTGGCCGTTCATAGCCTCTGTAAATTTTTTAACGATGGACAAACCCAACCCGGTGGACGACTCATTGCCCGTTGGCCTGGCGCTCAACTTTTGATATTTGCTGAACAATTTCTTCTTGTCGTCATCATTCAAGCCGGGCCCTTCGTCACGCACTTCGCCAATAACATGATCGCCTTTGTCGTGCAAAGTGAAAAAAACATTTTTATCGCTGGGCGAAAACTTGATGGCATTCGAAAGCAGGTTCTCTAAAATCTGGGTGAGATAATTTCGATCAATTTGAATGCTGATCCCTTCAGGGATTGATTCGCGAAGCTCAATATTCTTTTGCGCAGCATCCAGAGTAAACCTGCCGGCTAATCCTTTAAATAGATCAGACAGGTCAACCCTTTCCATATTCAGATTAAGTTGTTTCGATTCAATCGCCTCAATGTCGAGAATCTTGCCGATCATACTGTTGAGGCGCATGGCGCTAGCTTCAATCATATCCAGGCAATCGGCAGCCTCGCCTTCCAATTGGGTTGTCATTTTAATGATGCCAACCAAACCTTTAATTTGATTGAGCGGACTCTTAAGATCATGAGCCACAATCCCGATCAGGTTATTTTTTTCGGTATTGAGATTTTGCAGCTCTTCATTCTTGTGAAGAATTTCATCCTTTTGTTTAGCCATCTCCACGTGCATGCCCGTGATGGTCTCATTGGCATCATGCAAATAATCAGCTTGATCTAGCAAGGACTCGGCCCTGGTTTCAAGTTCCTGGTTCTTTTCAAGAATTTCATGGTTGGCAATCCTTAGTTTCTCGGTTTGAAGATCGATGTCTTTTTTTTGCCTGATGAGGTCCTCGTTCTTTTTGGAAATCTCATTATAGGCTGCTTCAACCTCCTCCGCTTTAAGCAACAGGTCTTTTCTCTTAATTTCCAGTAACCAATTGTTTGCGTCAACTGCTCCTTTCAATCGTTCTACACGGCCAATTTTCTTTTTAAAACTATCGGACTTCTTGCTGGACTCTTGTTTAATTACGCTTTGAATCTTTGTGGCTTTTGTAAAGAGCTTAGTGAGCAGGTCGTTCAATCGTTTCTTTTCCCAGATGCAGCGTTTAATCAAAAGCTTGTCGCCCGATTTTTTGGCCAATGCCTCAATTCCCGATAATGCGACAACAGACCTTGCGCGGGCCTCCTTTAAATCTTTATTAAAATCACTCAGTATTTTTCCTTTACTGCTTACAGCCATTGGGTACCCGTTTGAGCAAACCTAAAAATTAGTAACCACACCAAATCTAAGTTAATTCTGTGAAGCTAAATGCCTTTTTGGCCTGGCCTCAATTTGAAATTGTTCCGGATGCAGGCGTCACCCTATAAAACACCTTTAAACGCATAGGTTTTCTAAACGCCCAACTTTTTATTTTTTAAAATCTCGCTCTCTTCATGCTTCAACCGAAGGTCTTTAGCCATTCTTATTCTGAACGGCCAATAGGCAAGAATAAAAATAACAGGAAATGGCAAGAAGAATAAAAATGCAAGTTCACCAGTTAGGAACACATTCAGGCCAATGGTGAGCAACATTAAACTGAATATCCGGAAGCGCGCCATCACCACAGGAACGTAACCCGTGATGCGCTTTCCCAGGCTTGGCTCTGGCCGGAGAGCCTTGAGTTTAGAAGAGGCCATGCCCAATTGAAGGGCAATAAAAAGCAGAGTAATTACTGTTTCGGCCCACAGCAACCTAACCATTAAGGTTTCATCTGCGCCTAACCAGGGCAATCCGGTCAGGAAATATTGATTCGATACGTATGCCCCTAGCACTACGAGGACAGGGAGGAGCACCAACCCCAAACACCTGTTCGATAGCCTGTAAAAGTACTCCCCAATGGAATTGTATTTCATGGATGTGCTCCCGAACAAAATTAATTAATTAATTTCGCGATGAAATTCTAACACATGGAGGTAACCAATCTATCGCGAAAGGAACAAGTAATCAGGAAAGCGGCTGAGTTGTTCAGGGAAAAGGGTTATGCCGCTTCATCTATGCGGGACCTTGCCCAGAAGCTTGGCATTGAAGCGGCCAGTTTGTACTCGCACATAAAATCGAAGGAGGAGATACTGCAAAACCTTTGCTTTGACATGGCTACCGAGTTCATTAAATCGCTCAACGCTGTTGAATCAAAACCCCTATCGGCCAGTGAAAAACTTACGCTGGGAATTGTTGGACACATCCAGGTAATGGCCAAAGACCTGATTGCATCTGCCGTGTTTATGAATGAGCATCGGCACCTAAGCCAACCCTTTTTAAGGGAATTCCTATTGCTTAGGATTAATTATATCAACCGATTTAAAAAGATAATTGAAGATGGAGTTAATCAAGGTGAATTTAAAGAATCCATTGACAAAAAGTTAGCGGTCATGACTCTTTTCTCTTCCCTCAACTGGATGCCCCTTTGGTATGACCCCAGCAGCGCCATCGACCCGAATGAACTCGGCAAACAACTGGCCGATATGCTGGTGAACGGGTTGAAAAAGTAATTCAATCTTGGATTGCCCGATCAATCCTTTCCAACCAAATTGGTCTAATCTGTGTCTTTGTGTATATAATTCTAATTAACGAATAAATGAAAGTAAAATTTTTATCGGGTGCTTTGATAGGTGCGTTGTTGTTAATGGGAGCCTGCCTGGGTGATTCAGAAGAGTACTCATTAGCAGAACAAAAATCAGACATAGATGCTTACCTGCTTTCTAAAGGCATTACGGCATACGATGAAATTAATGGCTTGCGGTTTACGGTAGATTCCCTGGCCTCAGGACATACTCCCCGGTACGACAGTAAAGTTACCTTCGACTATACAGGTAAATTTTTAGACGGAACAGTATTTGAAACGTCTACTTTAAAGAATATTGCCATCGATAAGTCAAATTTAATTGCGGGGTTTAAAATTGGTCTTCTCTTAATTCCAAATGGAAGCAAAGCCACTCTTTATATACCTTCGGATTACGCTTATGGTTCACAGGCTGTATCCAATATTCCGGCAAACTCCAATTTGATATTTCAAATCAAACTAAAAAGTATTCAGGTGACTGCAGTAGAAAAAAATCAGTTAGGCGCAGACACAGTTAAGATTGATGAATATCTCACCACGGCAGGCGTTGCGAACGTGCAGAAAGATTCCTCCGGCCTGCGTTATACAATTGATTTGTTAGGCACTGGCCCCAAACCTACATGGTATGACAAGGTGAAAATTTCTTACACAGGCTATCTCATTACAAATGGGGCAAAGGGGGATAAATTTTTTACGGGCACGAATGAACCAAACTCCAATAACGACAGCCGGGTTGCTAATTATATCAGGGGGTTTCAGGTTGGGTTGCAGTTACTTCCTGAAGGAAGCAAAGCCACTTTTTATCTTCCGTCCGGCCTGGCATTTGGCACGCAAGCGGTGCCGGGCAGCCTGGCAAACATACCGGCAAACTCCAACCTGATCTATGAAGTAGAACTGACGGAAGTACTAAATCCGTAGAGTTTGTTCGGTCCAATTCCAGTGGGGAGATTGTTGTTCCCTATTCAGACAAATGGATGATCTGAAACTCGCAATCCATTATAAGCATTCATTCCCTCCAAAGATTCCCAGGTCATAGCCCGTACAAACTTGAAAAAATCTTTGGACGGACATTGAATCCTTCCGAATAGTAATTAATCGAAAAAGATTTATTGCATATTTACGGCTACATATAACACCCGTTTTGATACAGTAAATAAATGAGTAGCACGGCCAATATACAACCTCAAAAAGGAAATAAGACTTCCATTGTTATTGCTCTTCTATCCATCGTAGTGATCATACAAAGTGTGAAGATTTTTTTAGACTACCATGAAAAAGGAGAAGTAAAACAACAGTTGGTTTCTACCACAGAAGACTTAACCGATACGCGCCAACGGCTGGTTGAAATTAGCAGCGAACTCGACCAAAAAATTGTAGAAATTACAGCATTAGGCGGTAACGTTGAAGACCTTAAAAAAGCTAAAGCCGAAGTGGAGGCACAATTAAAGCGCAATGTGGCGTGGAGCAGTAAAATGATTAAGGAACTGAAAGACCGGGTGGCCGGATATGAAGAACTGCTTCGAACGAAAGATACAGAAATAGAAAAACTACAATCCTTAAACACCAACCTCTTCAGCGAAAACCGAACCCTGAAAACAGAGTTGAACACGCAAAAAAATCAGCTTGAGGATTCCATCTCCAGGCTCGCGAAAAACAAGGAAGAACTTGCAGGTAAAGTTGTCCTGGCTTCTCAGCTAAAGGCCGAAGGCATAAAAGTGGTGGCCTTAAGCGAGAAGGGCAAAGAACGCGACACACCGTTCCGGAGCCGGCAGATTGAAAAGCTCAAGGTGGAGTTTAACCTCTCTGAAAACAAGGTAGCGCCCATTGAAGGAAAAAAAATTTATATCCGGCTTACGGATGAAAACAGCCAGGTAATTTTTGATATGGCAAAAGGATCAGGCACTTTTATTTTGAATGACAAAGAAGAATGGTACACCGCCATGCAGGAGATTCTTTTCGACAACACCAGGCAGAAACTGACCTTTATTTATGAGAAAGGCTCGGAGTATCCCTCCGGAAATTACCTGGTCGAAATCTTTACGGATGAGTACAAGATGGGGAGTGCGCAGTTTGTGGTGAAATAGGCAATAGGCATTGGGCATCCAGACAAATGCCTAATGCCTAATTCCTAACTCAAGCCGCTTTCGAAATATGCTTTACCAACAGCCTTTTGGCAACAGGCATCAGGGTTTGAGTAAATGGAAATTTGAGTTTGGATGTAATGAGGTAAGTGGAGGGATTGGGCAGGTCGGTGAATTCTTTAATCAGCCTGAGTTTTATTTGCTCGTAAGAATTGCTCATGTTTCTTTCCGCAGTAAAAATATAAAGGGTATGGATGCCGCGCATGGGCTCGTTGCTCTGTTCAAAAAAAGTTACCTGGTAGCGAAAGACTTCTGCTTCTTTTTGAGGCGGCTGAGAAATAAACAGGTAGCCTTCGTTCGCATAAAGTGAAGCCAATCCCACGGGTGAAATCTCACATTGCGATTCCACATATTCGTAAATAAAAGAACCTTCGTCTAATGAGTCTTTCACTTTGGGCAGCGAGAAACTGATAATCTCTTCAATCTGCTGCATGACTTCATCATCATCAATAATTTTTTTATACGAAATCTCCAGGTTCTTTAAGTTCTCAAGCGAAATCTCTTTTGGAAACGCATCCTGAATAAGCCCTTTATTTTCGCGTATCGATTTTAGGTTCCGGTAGTGAAGCACCAGGTCGGACAGGAACGGGTAAAGTTCAACCCTTCCAAATGAATTTTTCACCCTTTGAAGATAGGCCAGCAGCTGGTACTTTTTGAATTCAAAATCAATCAATCCCTCGGTTAGCCAGTTTGCTTTTAGTTCTTCCATAAACTGAATTGTTTTGCATATATACGGAAAGGAAGGGTAAAAAGTAAACGTGATGAGGTCGCATAACTTTTTGATCCCTGATGAAGTGGCCTGAAGGCTAATATCTATCCTGCTTTAACTGCCACCGGTTTCTCCCGAAGTTGCCTGTTCAACAACCCACTTCCTTAGTTTCTCCATATCTCCTGAAACCGTTCTTGATGCTGCGAACAGCACTAAAGCCAGCACAGCACAAAGAAGAGGAACTGAGTACATGGCGCTGTGAAGCCCGGCCGCTTTGAATTGTTCCGTCATGGCAGTAGCTCCGGCATTGGCCATTGCCTGATTGGCGAAATAATCGCTTAGCATACCAGTGATCATCGGGCCGAGGCTGGCACCGAGGATGTACATAGCGAAGAAATAAAGGGCCATGGCTGTTCCGCGCAAGGCTGGTTCAATTACATCCTGAATGGCTGCGTAAACACAAGAATAATAAACGTACATCAACATCGAGCCTGTGCCCATCAGCAACATGAAGCCCATTGTTGATCCTGGCGGTTGTTTCAAAGCGAAATAAATGCACGGAGCCGCAATGGCCATGGTGATGGAGGATAACAAAAGTTTACCGTTGTCTCTTGTCCGGCTCAATCGATCAGCGGCCCAGCCTCCGCCCAGTAATCCAATTATTCCAACCGCTCCTAACACTATGGATGAAACATTGGTTGCCTCTTTCAGCCCCAGCAAGTGAGTGCGCATCAGGAAAGCGGGAAGAAAAGCATTGACTGCATACATGTTGAAATTATGCAACGCACCAGAAACAATAATCCACATAATGGTTGGGATGCTCAGCACAACCCAATAGGGTGACCCCAACCGTTGCCTCGCTCCGGTTTGGTGTATTTCCGATGCACCTCGTTGAGGTTCTGAAATCTTGAAAGCCAACAACCCGAGAATCAATCCCGGTATGCACGCGAAGTAGAATGCTTCACGCCAACTGTAGGCATGTGCAATCAGTCCGCTCAAACGGTAACTCAGAAAAAGGCCTATCGGGAGGCCGAGCATAAAAATTGAAAGTGCCATGGCGCGTTTGGCTGGTGGAAACAAATCGCCAATCAAAGAATTAGCAGCAGGCGCGCAACTGGCTTCACCAACACCTACGGCCAGCCGACTGGCAAAGAGCCACCCAAAATTCGGAGCCAATCCTGAAGCAGCAGTAAGCAGACTCCATACACTCACACCAATGCCGATAATTTTCTTGCGGCTCCAGGTGTCCGCCAGCCTGCCCAGAGGAACGCCCATGGCAGCATACATCAAAATAAAAGCAGTGCCCAAAGTGCCGAGCATGGTATCACTTAATGCCCAGTCTTTACGGATCAGTTCAGCGACAGCCCCCATGATTTGGCGGTCGTAAAAGTTCATCGTATTGATGCCGAAAAGAATCAATAGCGCGAACCAGGCTTTTTTTGTTTCTCTGCTCATTCGATGGAAGTAAAATTATTCATGCAACAATTTAACTATTTTCCTCTCCCTCAAATCCTCTCCAGCACCTTCCTGATCAACGCATCCACAACGGCCTCCGGGTTTTTGGCGAACTCATTGGTAGCTCTGTTCAACAAAATGCCGCTAACACTCAATACTTCGTGACCCAGTAAATTTCCGAGGGCGTAATATGCGGCCGTTTCCATTTCAAAGTTGGTGATTCGGAATTTCTCGTTGCGAAACCGGGATAAGTCTTTCAGCAACTTGGGATAGGCAATTTTTGCCCGAACCTTCCTTCCCTGTGGGGCATAAAAACCAGGACAGGTGACGGTGTTGCCGCGAATCATATCGAACCCAATTCTTTCGTAAAGCATCAATGAACCACTGGCCAGGTATGGAACAAAATCAAGATTGGCTGTTTCTTGAATACCCAATCCTATTTCTACTTCAAAAGGACTTGAATTTTTTTTATAGAAGTTCATCAAGTTGTCGAGGCCTATTCCCCAAATAGAAGCTACCTCGCTTCCCACTTTTATGTCGCGTTGAAGGGCACCGGATGTGCCCACGCGAACAATGGTTAAACAACGCTTCTGTTTTTTTGGCAACCGGGTTTTGGAGTCAACATTGACTAAAGCATCCAACTCTGTCAAAATAATTTCAACATTGTCGGTGCCGATGCCGGTACTGATCACCAAAATATCTTTTCCTTTATAGCTTCCGCGATGGGAGACAAACTCACGGTGATGTTGTTTGAAATCGAGCCGGTCAAAATACCGGCTCACCAACTCAACGCGGTCGGGATCACCCACACTAATTATTTTTGATGGGATTTGATCGGGCCGGAGGCCGATGTGATAGGCGCTGCCATCGGGCCGCATGATCAGGTTAGTCTCGGAAATTGGCTTCATAGCATTTTAACCTTTTACCGGTTGTGCCGGATTTCCGAAAACAGTCTGCCCCGCTTTCACTGAAGCAATAACGACCGAACCAATGCCAACGCGCGAACCCTTGCCAATGGTTACGCCTGAAACTATCGTAACACCTGCCCCGATGAAAACCTCATCTTCAATTGTCGCTCCAGGACTAATGATGCTGCCAATACCCACTTGAACAAAGTCTCCAAGAATACTATCCATGCCGATGTACACTTTGGATTGGATCAGGCAATGACTTCCAACAATAACTCCGCTCGCCATTGTAACCCCGTCATCAATAAAATTTCCATAGCCTATAGAAGAACGTTTTGAAATATTAGTTTTTTGATGAACGGCATTCATGGGCTGAACATGACGAACTTCCTGAAGCACTTTGGTGAGGCCCTTCCTGATTTTATTATCATCGGAGGCCACAAAAGCCTCGCATTTTTTTCCGATGAGTTTGAGGAACCCCTGATCATCCGTGGCGCCCAACACCTGGACTTCATCAATTTCAGTTTTATGCAGTTTCACATCATCATCCAGAAATCCATAAACGACAACACCATTACTTTCAAAGATTTCCTTGGCTAAACGGCCTATGGTGCTGGCGCCAAAAATTATTACCGGGTTTTCCATCCCCAAAAATACATTTATTACTCATTTGACTATAGAATTTGAAGGGTTGCAAATTTTTCTATCGCTCAACTTCCTATTTTGCATCACCAACCAAACACGAATGGAAAAGGGTTATTATAATTTTTGCCCAAAGAGCGGAAAAGGCTGGCCGGAGAATGCCAACTACTGCGCTGCTTGTGGCCACACCAAAATAGAAGTAGAAATCTCAGAAACCGATTATCTCAGCTCAACCCCCATTACGTTTATTAATTTTTTCCCGCGATTATTTTCTGCCGTTGAAAATGTGTCGCTGCGCGATTTTTTCCTGATGTTCTCAACCGCCTGGATTTTATTCACTCAACCTTTCTCCTACTTACACAAGCAATCCGAAGGCAAGATTGTTCCCGTCTTCACGTCCACCATGATGGCCACCTTTGCCGGAACATTCAAATGTTTTCAAGACCCTGTCTATGGCCCCATGTTGCACCGGCTTGACATGGACAATGAAATTTCGGAGACCATTGTGCAGTTTGTGCTCTACCTGGTATTAGCCAGTTTGTTCGGACTGTTTGCGTTTGCCCTGGCCAAAATCGGGTACCGGCTATTCAAACTGAAAGCTGTTGCTGAGGATGTTTTTGTAAGGGCAATGCTTGTATTGTTCAATGTGTTTTCATTTGTGGTGGATAGCGCTTCACCGGTATGGATGCACTTCGTTTATCAAGGTAGCCTACCGTGGGGTTTGGTTGATTTGCTAAGAGGTGCGCTGATACTGGCTTTCGTGCCTGTGATTTATTCTGGATTAAGAAAAGGATTCGACAAGCCTACTTAACCTACCCTTTTAAACCGCTGAACCATTCTTTTCAAAACTCCTGATGCACTTAGAAGTCCGAACCACAGAAAAGGCGTGAGCCCAATTTTGAATCGCGATAGACTTCCAAAGTTAGGTGTGGACAAAGCAAGAAGTACGCACAGAATAAAAATGTAACTAACCAGCGCCAGATGTAGCACGTTCCATTGTCGTAGGTCTCTTAGTCTGAGGAGAAACATTCCAAACAGAACTACCAGAATTAGATTTTCTAATGCAGCAGTCAATTGTAAAAGTGTTCCGGCTTCCGTCACGAAAGGCCTGAACATTCCGCTGAATAGCGCCCACGGAGAATTGAGCAACATACTGAATAAGGTTGGATGAAGATCATAGAAATGAATAATATCATCAGGGTTTGAAATTTTTAAATAAGCGTTATGGTTATCAATAATCACTGTCAGAATCCGGTCAAAATAAAAATTAGGGTGGATGATACTGATGCCAGCCAGAGCAACAAAAAGAAAGAGACCCCAACTCCATTTGGGATTACGACTGACCCAACTAACTCTTGGTGTTAACAGTTGAATCAGGATTGAGGGAAATACAACAGCAAGCCAAACAGCAGTCCAATAATATTTTAGGTTCCATAAAACCCAGAATGAAAATAATCCAACAACTATCGAAAAAATGGAAAGTGAGCGGGTAAAGTACCAGGAGATGAAACAACTAGTAACCGCATTGAGAGCGGCAATTGCTAAACTTTCTTTTATAATGCCCGATCCCCAGAAAACAATGCTCGGAATAAACAATACGGAGATGGCCGCTTCTATTTTTAAATCGGGAAAATGATGAGCCAGGGTTTTGTAAAGGAGCCAAGAAGAGAAAAAGGAAATAAATGAGAAGTAAAGAGATGTGATCCAATAATTATTTCCGTCCAATAAATTGAATACTGCCACCCACTTGATAATATAAAGTGAACGGGGGCGATCGTTTTCTAAAGTCAGCCCCATTGCAGAAACATCGTCATTCCAAAAGAAATCAAAAAAATATTTTGGGTTTTCAACAAGGGCATTGATCACCTTAACTCCATCACTAAAAAAAGTCCATGTATCACCGGTTGAATAATAATATTGATATAAAAGTCCAACCAGGATTCCAGAAGCCAACTTAATGCTGAGTGCTGGCCAGAAAATCAGAGCACGATCTTTTCTCCAAAGCAGGAAAGATAGAAGTCCAATGATCAAAACATGGAATCCAATAACTAAATTTTCCATTTTAAACCGGCTTAAGTAAGGAAGCCCCAACCGAACAGTTCAAACAATTTCTTTTTTTACAAAACGAGTTCATTTGTTCAATCAACCCCTGCGAATCAAATGCGCTTTTGGCTTTCAATCCCAACGCATTCCAGGCCCGGGTAATGGCGTTGGATTCAGGCTTTAGTTGCTGCAGTAAACTTAATGCCCGTTCGAAAAATATCTCATCTCCCTTTTCATAGGCGAAAGCCGCCAGCATGGGAGCCACAGTGTTGATCAAAATATTTTCGATACTTTCTTCGCCTAAGCTTCCGTGAGCCGATTTACTTTTCTTGCCGAAAGAATAATGATCAACCCAATACGATGAGGGTTCAACCGAAAACATTTTTCTCAGTGATGCAGCATCTTCACTGCTCAACACATCGGCAAACATTTGCGTGGAGCGATTGAGCAGAGCCGCCAATTCGGCCAGGCGTATAGTAGGAAAATTGGCGGGCCGAAGCCTTAAAAACCGCCACTGAGCTTTGTGTAGTTTATTTTCGGCCAATTCATATTTATGCACCAGAAATTCGAATTCCTTTTTTAAAGAAAGGTAGTACTCATCGCCTTTTGGGGCATCCAGAAATCCGGCCATTCCAAAAAGGAGGGCTTCTGTTTTAAGTTGGCTGTTGGAATTTTTCCGGATTGATCGCACCGGTAACGCTTTGGCTAAACTCAGAAATGGCTCGGCATTCACTTTGAATCCAAAGTTTTTGGCCAACACCTGATAGAATGTTTCTTCCCAATCGCCATTATTCTGAGCATACAACTCTCTAATAAAAGACGATTTCATTTGCAATCGCTGCACGGCAGCCTGCTCAATCATGGAAACTTTTACCAGATCATCAATCCGGCTGAAAGACTTTGAACAGGGAATTTGAAAGGAACTATTAATAAGTTTACTGTATTCTTTTAGTAATCCATCACTAACTCTATTCTTTAATTCCAATGTGGGCATGGGCGTGCCATCACTTCTTAAAAGCGGTTTATCATCAAGCCAAACAACATGAAGCACAACATTATCATAAGCGCGGTCATGCTGGTGATTATGCTGAAGGTAGTCAGAGGATTTAATATGAATCTCAACTGAGCCTGCCCACTCGATGGAATCAATTTTTATTTTCGCTTCAGAAAAATCAGGGCCGGCATTGTTGTTGTAAAATCCTTGCTTGAATATTTGAATAACATCTCCCTCAGAAGTTTTTAAATTCTC
>JAYUHI010000179.1:0-2098 GCA_043767095.1 Bacteroidota bacterium | reverse complement strand
AATAAGCTTTTATACGAGCCGAAGAACTCGCTGGTAAACCAAAGCAGTAATGCCCGTGAAATTGAAGAGCCGCTCAATGGCGATGGTTTCGGCATTGGTTGGTATGTGCCCGAAGTGAACAACGAACCGGCTACGTTCGTCTCGGTAAACCCTGCCTGGAGCAATCGCAACCTGAGGAGCCTGGCTCCAAAAACAAAAACTGATTGCATGATTGCCCACGTGCGGGCGGCCAGTGTAGGGGAAGTGTCTGAGTCAAACTGCCATCCCTTTCAATACAAAAACCTGCTGATGGCCCACAATGGTGGCGTTGAAGAATTCCAAAAAATCAAGAGAAAAATCCGCGAGCCCTTAACCGATGAAATGTATAATTGGATAAAAGGCCAGACCGACAGCGAGCATATCTACGCGTACTTAGTTAATGTGCTCTTAACTCAACACAAAACCATTGGTGTAGATGAAGTGGTTGACGCATTCGAAAAAACGTTCACGTTTGTTAAAAAACTGATGGCCGAAGAAGGCATTGCAGATGCCGGCTACCTGAATATGGCAATGACCAACGGGTTGTTTATTGTGGCCACCCGTTACTGCACCGACCCGAATGAAGAACCCCTTACCCTTTACCACAGCGAGGGAAGTCGTTTCGTTGTTGAAAATGGGGAGACCAGGATGGAAGCCCCTGAAGATGATGACCAGGCCGTGCTGATAGTATCTGAAAAACTTACCGATGAAGGGCACTGGACGATGATCCCCAAAAATCATTTTGTGATTGTGGAGCAATCGTTAAATGTGCGGGTGAAACCTATACGGGCTTAAGGCCTCATCCCTGCCTGCGCTGACGCTTCGGCAGGCAGGCCCGGCCCCTCTCCGTCCCGAAATTTCGGGAGAGAAGGGTGACCATCTGATCACCCTTTATTTATTTGAAATCGGATTTCATTGCAATCAAGTCTCGATTAACGATTAACAACTCTTGAACTACAATATCATCGTGATCGGTGGAGGCATTGTGGGATTAGCCACCGCCCTGCAACTCATCCGAAAAAACCCGGCCTTAAAAATTGCTCTCCTCGAAAAGGAAGACCGGGTTGCAAAACACCAAACTGGCAATAACAGCGGGGTAATTCACTCCGGAATTTATTACAAGCCGGGAAGCCTGAAGGCTGTCAATTGTATTCGAGGCTATAATCTGTTGGTTGATTTCTGCCGGGAGCAAAATGTGCCATTCGAATTGTGTGGTAAAATAATTATCGCTACCGATGAAAAGGAGATTCCACTGCTTCAAAATATTTATAACCGGGGAATTGAAAATGGGTTGAAAGACCTGAAGAAGCTACGTAAAGAAGAACTGAAAGAATATGAACCTCATGTGGCTGGTGTGGAGGGCTTGCATGTTCCCCAAACAGGCATTGTGGATTACAGGTTAGTTGCCGAATCCTTTGAACGTTTGCTGAAAGAACATGGAGTCGATATTTTTTTGAAGACTAAAGCCATTGCAATCAATAATAAAAATGGAAAGCAGGAAGTGGTTACGCCTTCTCAAACTTATGTAACCGACTTAGTCATTTCCTGTGCGGGACTTTATTCCGACAAAGTGGCCAGGATGAATGTGCCCAACCTGAATATTAAGATTGTTCCTTTCAGAGGCGAGTATTACAAACTAAAAAAAGAAAAAGAGTATCTCGTAAAGAACCTGATCTACCCGGTGCCCGATCCCAACTTTCCTTTTCTGGGTGTTCACTTTACCCGGATGGCGCGAGGCGGTGTAGAGGCCGGGCCAAATGCCGTACTGGCTTTTAAACGCGAAGGCTACAAAAAAACAGATGTCAATCTTGCCGAACTCATGGAAACACTGGCCTGGCCAGGCTTTAGAATAGTGGCCGGAAAATATTGGCGCACAGGATTGGGCGAGTTGTACCGCTCATTCTTCAAATCTGCTTTTACCAAAGCCCTTCAAAAACTAATCCCTGAAATTCGAAAAGATGACCTGGTTGAAGGAGGGGCCGGTGTTCGCGCCCAGGCCTGCGACCGCACCGGGGGTTTGGTGGATGATTTTTTGATTTACGAAACTGATAAGGCCATTCATGTTTGCAATGCGCCCTCC
>JAYUHI010000178.1:0-2102 GCA_043767095.1 Bacteroidota bacterium | reverse complement strand
AATTATTTTTCTTAGCCATACCATCAGGACAACAAACAATATGGCGAATGGAATGACGTAGGTTAGGGGCAATGCTTCTGTGCTCTCGGCATCGAACTGAACCAATTTTAATTGATGCAAATACAGAAGTATGACTGAAAATCCGTTGTTCACAAAATGAGCAACTATGGGCACCCATAAATTATTAGACCAGTACATCATATAGCCAAACATAGCGCCTAATAACATGCGGGGCACAAACCCAAAGAATTGGAAATGAAATGCGCTCCATATAAAAGCAGTTACCCAAATAGCTATGTGCGGATTGCCGGTAGCTTTCTGCATGGCAGGCTGCAGCCATCCACGGAAAGTGAATTCTTCTCCAATGGCGGGGAGCACAGCAATGATAAAGAAAACAGTAGCAAACCCACCCAGAGATTGAAAGTTGGTAAGAAACTTCGTGAATTTTTCTGCGAGCGCCTCCTTCTCACGGGCCCAACTCCAAAAAGAACCGGAGAAACTAAGTTCTGCATTCCATTCAATTACAACGCTGTTCGGAAACATGAAGGCAATGACTGATAAAGCAGTGAGGGCAAAAACTAAAAGCGAACTGGCCGTGAATAATCGGCTGACGCGCATCTTCGAAATGAATTGATACGACATCATAGGTATGGCAATGAGGCCAATGCCGGTGGCACAGCCTTGCAACACCATGAATGGAACCCGAATGGCCTCGCTGGTTTGTCCGCTGGTTAGTTCTTCTGCCAGGGTCATGAAATTGCCCGGGTAAAAAGGTAGGGCAATAAAAAATCCAATGATGGGGCCAATCACCACAAAGCCCAGAAACACTGTGGCTACAAATAGCAAAATAGATAACAAGGGATGTGAGCGCTCTTCAATTAAATTTTCCATCATCAGGTAATCCCTTATTTTTGCGTCCGCAAACAACGTAGAAATAGGTTAATAATCAAAAGGGGTAGTCAATAGTGGCCACTGAGACTGACAATAGTGATGGCCCCGACTTCGACTTTGTAAACAATCCGGTGCTCTTGGTTAATTCGCCTGCTCCAATAACCTTTGAATTGGTGCTTTAGCGGTTCGGGTTTGCCTGTTCCTTTAAAGGGATCGCGAGTGATTTCTGAAATTAGTTTTTTGACCTTTTCAAAATTTTCCGGATGGTTTTCCTGCCAATCAATAAATTGTAAATAGGCATCGGGGTGAAAGCAAATAAATTTCATTAAGATGTCTTGGAAAGCAAAGATGAGAACCGCTCAAATTCAGGTAATGTAAATGAGATAGTACCCCTCCTGTTCTCAACATCTTTAATAGCTGCATCAATCCTGGCGCGCATTTGCACCCGCGTTTCCCTTTTGGGTACCCTGGAAGCTTTCTTGATGTTGATGGTGATTTCTGAATCCCCCTCGCCCGAAAACCGCTTGATTTGTTTCAATAATTGATTGTTCAGTTCCGATGATTTCAATTTAATGTTTGCCTCCATACTTTTTGATTTGAAGCAAAGTTAAAAAATAAAATCATCTACATTTGCCGGGTTTTATTATGGTTAAAATTGGAAACATAGAGTTAGGGGAGTTTCCCCTGTTGCTGGCGCCCATGGAAGATGTGAGCGATCCGCCCTTCCGTGCCGTGTGCAAACAGGGTGGTGCCGATTTGATGTACACCGAATTTATTTCTTCCGAAGGGCTCATCCGCCATGCGGCCAAGAGCAAACAAAAGCTCGACATCTTTGAATATGAAAGGCCCATCGGTGTTCAATTGTTTGGAGGTGAAATTGATAGCATGATTGAAGCCACTCAAATCGCCACTGAAGTAAACCCTGACCTGATCGACATCAATTACGGTTGTCCCGTGAAAGCAGTGGCCTGCCGTGGAGCAGGAGCAGCGCTGTTGCAAGACATCCCCAAGATGGTGAAGATGACTGCGGAGATTGTGAAGGCCACGCCTTTGCCGGTTACGGTGAAAACCAGGCTGGGCTGGGATGATAACACCAGGAACGTGACCGAGGTGGCTGAGCGTTTACAAGACATTGGCATCAAAGCCCTAACCGTGCATGGCCGCACCCGTGCGCAGATGTATAAAGGCGATGCCGACTGGACGCTGATTGG
>JAYUHI010000177.1:0-2103 GCA_043767095.1 Bacteroidota bacterium | reverse complement strand
ACGTCTGGCTATGCGTATTGCGTATATTTCATATATGTCATCAGTGCCTAAATCTCACCAATAATCTTCAAATCCATCATTTTTTCCAGGATATTTATTTTGGGCAGTAACTATTCTCCCTCCCAAGACCTCAAGCAAGTGTCTCGCTTGCGCCCATCATAATCTGACGCTCTAACCAGCGCAAACCCCTCAATCAAACACCTCCACAGTCTCCCCTCTCTTCTTCAGCTCATCAATCAATAATTTGGAATTTTCAGTCAGCAGGCCGCTAACACCATCCAAGTTTTTCCGGGTGGTTTGAAGTGCGGTGATGGATTTTTTGGTGTTGCCGGAGGCTGCCGGTGCTTTTAATTTCGGAGAAACATCCTTGGCACTGCTGAGCAATGCTTTACCTTTTTCATCGAGCGTACCGAGTTTCTCGCGCAATGCTTTTTGCGATTTACTGATGCCGCGCAAAGCATTCAGGTCATCTTTTAATTTCGGGATGGAAATGGTGGAGAGCACCCCTGCGTAACCTTTTATCTCTTTGTCAATTTTCTGCGTGTCCTGGTTTAGTTTCAAAGACTCATCGTGGGTGTCGAATGAAGTGTTCTTGAACGAATCGAAATCGCCCACGCCAATATTATCGGGGCGCTTGGGAGGGTCTTGTGCCAACAAGGCGGTGCTAACGATGAACAACAAGCCGGATAAGAAGGTAACGTGCTTTTTCATGTGTTTAAGATTTTAGTGTGTCCGAATTTAAGGACATTCTGTTTTCTTTTCAATCGTTAGCGTAACTATTTAAAGACTAAATCTTTCAACCAACCTGAAGTTGGCTTTATTTCAGGGGAAAATACATCCAACGCTTTAACTAATTCCAGTTTAACCATGCCATCTTCCCATCACCCCAGAGTGGCGGTCAATATTATTTTTTTCATCAACGGGTTCATGCACGCCAACCTGGCGGCCCGCTTCCCCCGGCTGCAGGAAATTTTCAGCCTCGACAATGGCACATTGGGTTTGCTGTTGCTCTCCACTTCTATCGGGGCTGTTTTCGCGATGCCCTTTACGGGATGGCTCATCATTCGCAACGGCAGCAGAAGAATCGCGATTGTATCGGTGTTCACGTATTGCCTTTTCTTTCCCCTCATTACTTTGATGCCCGGACTGGCCGGACTCGTTCCGTTGTTTTTTATCATGGGTGTTACAGCAGGCATGCTTGATGTATCGATGAACTCGCAGGCGGTGATGGTGGAGAAGGCGAAAGGAAAACCGATCATGACTTCCTTTCACGCCTTGTTCAGTATTGGGATGGCATTAGGCGCTGGGGTCGGATCATTTTTTTCCGGATTGAACACCAGTCTTTTTGTTCACCTGCTCACCATCACATTAGCCTCCATGGTAACGGCAGTCTTTGCCCGCTATCATCTCATTCGCGATAAGCCTGAACGGGAAACGGAAGGCCCGGCTTTTCAATTGCCCAACGCAGCCATGGTGAGCATTGGCGTCATTGCCTTTTGTTGTATGCTGGGTGAAGGCGCCATGGCCGACTGGAGTACGAACTACATGGAGAAAATCGCGGGAGCAGGTAAAACATTGGCTCCACTGGGCCTTTCGGCTTTTGCACTTGCTATGACTATCGGCAGACTTTTAGGAGACAGCGCCCGGGCAAGGTATGGCGACAAAAAGTTGATGGTGATGTGCGGGTTAATTTCAACTCTCGGGTTAGCGGTGGTGATTTCCATCAACAATCCTGTTGTAGTTATGGCTGGTTTATTTTTAGTGGGGCTTGGCCTCTCGGTTATCGTTCCCATCGCTTATAGTGTTGCCGGAAATTCAACCAGCGTGTCTCCTGGTGTCGGGCTGGCGATGGTAACCACCGTTGGGTATTCCGGTTTTCTTTTCGGTCCGCCCATCATCGGTTTCCTGGCCGATTGGCAAACGCTAAGGATTGCGTTGATTTTTGTTGGACTACTTTTTATTCTGATGACGTGGCTGAGTTGGAGATATGAATCTAGGGATTAGTTAAGGGGACATCTGGGACATCTAAAAACTAATAGAACGCAGATGACACAGATTAAGCTGATAATCGCAGATCAAATCAGTGAAAATCATAAAAATCAG
>JAYUHI010000176.1:0-5031 GCA_043767095.1 Bacteroidota bacterium | reverse complement strand
AGATCGTGCGTAAGTCCACTTACAAAGTCGATAATCGTTTCTTTTGCTCGCAAAACATCCTGAAGAGTTAGAAAACTCTTTTCATTTTGGGGTTGGTTTCCAGGTTCAATGTTGACCGCTACCCATGAGGCTTGCCATCTTTCTTCTTCACTAAGCAAATAGTCCCAAAGCTTATCAACCTGAAAATCCTTCATCTCTTTTAAAGTTTTAGGAAACTTGGTGACCTCTTTCATTAGCTGCCAGTTGTTCATTTTCTTCCAATTCTTTGGTGTATCCATTTTAAGATGCTTTAAGTATTGCCTGAATCTTATCATTTACTGCCTGTTTCCGGTTTAAGTCGAACCGTTTTAAATATGCCTCAGTGGTTCGCATATCGGAATGCCCTAACAGTTCGCGGATCATTTCAATGCTTTCCCCGGCCTGCTTTAATAAATTGGCGTAAGTGTGCCGGGCTGCATACGTTGTAATTTCAGGGAGTCCGTTATCCTTGCAAAGACGTTTCAGCCATTTATTGGTAATCTTGATTTTTTGCCTTATCGCTGCATCCGCTTTTACGTGGTCTTGCTCTTTTGTTACGATATCGAAAACATAAGAATCCGGGGATTTATTCGGGTTCCCGATTTCAACAATAATTTGTTTGATGGCCTCGCTCATTAAAATTTCCATCATTGATTCTTTCCTTTCGGTGTCCCTTGTTTTATGTCTGATGTACCGGATAGAATCCCATTGCACGTCCTTATATTTCAATAGGGCTAAGTCTTTGAAATTCATTCCCTGGCAATGGAAGGAAAACAGCCAAAGCAATTTTGCTTCATGCTCAGGTGTGCCGGGTAGCGTCTTTGCATTTATCAGGGCTTGCAATTGGGTAGGGGATAAGGTTTCGCCCTTGCTACCTGATCCGGTTTTAATTTTGTATTTGCCCTTGTCATTTTGCTTTAGTGCGAATGGGTAAAACTCTTTCAAAGAAGGGTTATCATTTGCAGCAAGGTTATACACTACCTTCAAAGCCCTCATATACATTCCTACTGTGGTTTTGCCGCATCCCCGTTTCAATAAAAAGGAATCGAAGTCCTTTAAAGTTTGAACAGTAATTTCATTGGGGTTTAGCTCTGAAGGTTTTTTTATTACCTCTTTTCCCTTCATAACCATTCCCCGGAAATAGCGGAAAGATTGATAAGCGTTTTTATAGGCTGTATAGGTTCCCGTCCGCTCTTCTTTTAGTAAATCATTCAAGTATGAATCCCATAATGACAGGATACCTTTTTTTGATTCCCGGTTGAAAAATTCTCCTTCAAACCGGATGAAGTCAAACGGCCTATTGTTTTGCATTATCGTGCGCTGTGCTTCCCTGGCTTTTGCTTCATTGTCTGCAATGGATTGCTGAACTTTCTTTTCGGCTCCCCTCAGGGCTTTGCTTTGTAAATCCTTCCAGTGTGGTTTTGTTGCAAAGATGTTTTTGCCTTCAAACTGAATAGGATAAAATCGACTTGCCCGGTTGGCTGTCACCTTCAGGCGTACCGGGTGAGTGCCATCCTTTTTGCTGGTATAATGTTCGTATAAAACCGCCTCGACTGTAACCTCCTTTTTTCTTTGCTTTTCCATGCTTTTTAAAAATTGTAAAACAATTGTAAAACATTTGGCAATAATAGCTGATAGGAGTCAGTAGGCCGATATAAGCTAAAACGCTGTAATCCAATGGTTTTGCAAAGATATATAAAGAATGACAAATAGTAATAAAAGGCGTGAATGTAACTTGTAATCAGTAGGTCGTTGGTTCGATTCCGACAGGGGGCTCTGTAATAGTTGGTTCCTTGTCAGGGCAGTAGAGCAGGCAAGGATTTAATATTTAGTGCCTAAATGCCCTGGTCATAGCAACTCGTTCTGCTTTTGATATCCCAAATTTTTCTGCCAGCGTTTGCCAGTGAGAAACGGAGACACGGACTCCTTCTATTATTTCATTGGCCCTTTTTTTACTTATTCGGAAATGCGGTGCTACAGATACGGCCAGGCCCAACTCGAGCGCGTTGTCATTTTCAGAAATATTAAGACTTAATCCGGTTCCTGTTTCGACCGGATTTATGTCATAACCGGGTGAAAGTATCCAGCCGCCATCGGTTAAAAGAAAGCCATGGTTACGCAAATGATCATCGGTATTGCTCACACAGATATAAAATACAATTCTCCGCCAAAGCTCTTCAAGATCGCTGGCAACGTGAGCGCCACGCTGCATTATGAAGCCGGCAAGATCCAGGTAACTTACACCATCCTGAAAATCGGTTCCATCGGTATGACCTAATAAGGTCATGGCAGAAGCAAAATGAATTCGTTCACCTTTCGCTGTTCTGTCAAACCGTTTACTTAGAAAAGTGTGATGTTTACTGTAAAATGTTCCGGTCTTAGCCTCTGCTACATTTAATCCCGCTTCAACAGCCAGGTGCCGAAGCACCATTTCCCACGCACCCATATCGCGATTATCATGCTTGCTGGGAAACTTGGCGATCCATAAGTTACCCTCATTATCTAAAACACTTGCCTTCGGTCTGGCTCCTCCCAACGATGATCCGGGTGCGACCAGCATCGTTAGCCATTTCAGATTTTCAGCTTCATCTATATTGCCTTTCTCCAGTTCCAGGCTGGCATGCTCCAGTTCCCGTATCGAGGTCCAGGGTGGTGAATCCATCTCCTGGTTATCGTTTAGAAAGGGAGACGCTGCATTTTCTTTGAAGCGTAACGCGCCCATGCGGTGACCGTCAAAAACCCCAAGAAGATAATCGGTCTCAAAAAGTATTCTTTCTTTTCGCCCTTCTTTTCTTGCCCATGCCGCTTCGCGTCTGTTCATGAGCGTCCGGCCCCACCGGTCCGGTGATGAGTCTAAAAAAATTCCAAAATTAGTTTTCTCATCGCGAAGGTATTGTGGGCCGGGGAATAGATGAAGATCGGGATCAAGGTTTTGCGCTCTCCCCGATTTCAACCAGGCATCTTCATACGCAAATGAAAATACTTCCTTGCCACGAACAGCGGTCGATTGCAACACACCCATCAAAACAGGTTGATCGAAACCGCGCCAATGTGCATAAACCAACACTGATCGTTGTACATTCCTCGTGGCCATACTCAGTTGGTTTTTTTAGCAGCCCGTTCTTTCACCAGAAGTTTGGCATCCTGAAGTTTCCTGCCAAGAGAATCATCACTGGCTATTTTCAACAAGTCCTTTTCAAGTCCTAATACAAAAAGAACCTGGGCGTAAAATCCCAAGGCAACTGTGGGCGATCCTTTTTCAATGGCCCAAAGAGTAGTGCGGCCAATATTCGCCCGCTCCGCAATTTGCGCAGCGCTTAGTTTCCTCCGCAGCCTGGCCAGTTTGATATTCTCGCCAAACTCAGCCAGCACGTTGGCTACTTTGGGCAGTAAGAGTGGCTTTTTTGAAACCATAACATTCGTTATAATGAACAAATATAAACCAAACGTTCCTAATAATAAACATTATGGGAAGTTACCAGACTGCACCCTTGTTAGCTTAATGCACTCCGCGGCTAAGGCAAGGCCTGAACTGTTGCACTTGCCAGCCGAAGCGGCAGCGCAGGCAGGGATTCCGACAGGGGGCTCTTGAAATACCAATTAAAGGCCTGTAATAAACTTTGTTACAGGCTTTTTTATTCTATACCTGACATAGTTCTGGGCAGCATCACTTGATATCCCTTCAAACAATTTTGATAGAGCAATTAAAATACGTATGTTTTCAATCATCATTGTCTCACACTTTGAATTAACTGGTCTCTATCAATGGCTAAATCAATCAAGAAGTACTCGGCAAAGCCCAAGGCCGATATAGATTTTGAAGCGGAGCTGTGGGTGGCCGCCAATGAACTCAGGGGTGCGGTAGCTGAAAATCAATATAAAGACTTTGTTCTTTCCCTGTTGTTTGCAAAGCACCTTTCCGAGCGTTACGAAATTCGAAAGGAAGAATTAGCCAACCTGTTTAATGATCCTGAATCCGAGTATTATACTACCAGCAAAAAAGAAAAGGAGCGCACAATAAATGATGAACTTGAGTATCAGGTAAAGAATGTCTATAAACTGCCTTATGCGGCCACCTGGGCATACCTCCGCGAGAATGCAGAACAAGACGACATTAAGGTAAAAGTTGACAAAGCCTTTGTTCTGATTGATGAAATCCTTGGAGCACGAAACCCCGACTACAAAGGAGTTCTCCAACCAATCTTTGTGAAGAGCCAACTTTCTTCGGTGCAAACTGCCGGATTGATTAACATCTTCAGTAATGTAAAATTCTCTGAAGCCAAGAATCCGGAGTCTGATATTTACGGCAGGGTGTATGAATACTACATCGGCAAGTTTGCCATGGCCGAAGGCTCTGGTGCCGGTCAGTTCTTTACCCCCGGTTCTGTAGTTCGGCTGCTGGTTGAAATGATTGAGCCCATGAAAGGTCGAATTGTTGACCTGGCGAATGGTAGTGGCGGCATGTTTGTTCAGTCGTTGAAATTTATACAGGCTCACGGTGGTTCTAAAGGAGACATTTCCATCTATGGCCAGGAGCGTTATGAGGGCACCTTGCGCCTCTGCAAAATGAACATGCTCTTGCGTAACCTTCCGTTCGATCTGAAACTGGGGGATTCCTTGCTGGATGATAAATTCCCGAACCTCCGGGCGGACTATGCCATGATGAACCCGCCATTTAATATTTCCAAATGGCATCCTGAACAACTCAATGAAAACGACCCACGCCTGTTTGGGCCGCGGGATACATTTACTACCGATGGCAATGCCAACTACATGTGGTTTCAAACGATGTGGTTTCACCTAAGCGACCGGGGAACGGCAGGAATTGTAATGGCCAATGGCGCCATGACTACCGGAAACCAGGGCGAGAAAAATGTGAGGGAGTTTATGATTGAAAACGGCATGGTTGACTGTATTGTGCAAATGCCCGATAAACTTTTCCTCACCACGGGCATCCCGGCCTGTTTGTTTATTCTCAGCAAAAACAGAGATGGCAAAGATGGTGAGCACCGC
>JAYUHI010000175.1:0-5035 GCA_043767095.1 Bacteroidota bacterium | reverse complement strand
TCCCTCACGGGATTGGTGTTCGACTTCAAATGCCCGAAAGAGCGGTAGGAGAAAATCAGGTTGCGCACCTCCGTCTCTTTCAAGTCAGCCGTTGGCGCGGCCCCGCTCACCTCGCCAAAGCGTGTCTGCGAGAAATCATAGCCTTCAAAAAACTTTTGCCAGGTGGTGTCAACCGAGGATGGGTTGCCTGTGTAGTCCTGGTAGAGTTTATCTACATAACTAACTTCGGCATTGGAGATGTAGGAGAATTTATCCATAGGTGTTTAGGTATAGCTGTCAAAAATAGAAAGGAGGGAGAACTTATTAAAATCTAATAATCGGGTTGACGAATATAGGGCGAGAAATGGGCAATTAGCAAGAATAATAGGCAAAAATGGAAGTTCCAAGCCTGTAAACAAGTAAATGAGAATGAAGCATTGCCTATTGCAAATTTGCCTACTGCCTACTTTTTCGAGGCATTAAACAACTTCTCCTTCTCCTCTTTGGTAAGGCTTTCATACCCGCGGTCTGAAATTTTATCAAGGATTACATCAATCTCTTCCTGGCTGGCTTTGCTTAGGCCAACGGACTTTTTGGGGGGTTCTGTTTTGCGGTAGGTAACTTTCACTTTGGGTTTGGATGAGAACAGTCCTTTGGTCCAATCGATGGTTGAAGTAATCCATCCGCCCCAGTTTACACCGGCCTGCAATTGCTTGATGTACACAAAACCCATGAGCGCTCCGCCTAAGTGAGCAATGTTGCCACCGGCATTGGAACCTACCGTTCCAAGAAAGGAAACAACGATATAAAAAAATGCTATGTACTTTATTCTGACCGGGCCGAGGAAAAGCAAAAAGAAAGTGTAGTCGGGAAGGAGCGTTGCTGCTGCCACCATAATAGCAAACACCGCTGCCGAAGCGCCAACCATGCCGGGAAAATTAGATTGACCGACAAAAAACGGAATGGTGTTGAACATGATTAAATAAAGCATACCTCCCGCCAATGCACCGAGAATGTAAGTGGCCACCAATTTATCGCTGCCCAGGTATTCATTGAACAACCGTCCAAACCAGTAAAGGCCAATCATGTTGAAGAGAATATGAAATATGTCGCCCAGGCTGTGGGCAAATCCATACGTGATTATTGTCCATGGCCGAGAAATGAAATCAAAAAACTTAGGTGGAATGGAAAACTGGTCGTGGATTATTTTAAAGAAGCCTTCACCACCTGAAACAGTGGAGAACACATAAAAAACCGCCAGAACCAAAAACACCACTACGTTGATGATGATCAACTGAACATGTGCGTGGTTGGGTCTTTGAAAGGCGTTTTTAAATTCGTTAAACATGGCTCAAGTTAACGCTAAAAGTTAATCGTCCCGATGTTTCGGGAATAGTTAATTGGGGTGAGATAAATCACCGACCTCGTCCTTTGCCCTGACCTCGCCAATAAGAAATCAGGAAGAAGGCAACCAGTGCTCCTCCAAAGTGAGCGGTGTGGGCAACTGTTCCGCTTTTATCCATGGCATAGGTCATAAAGCCCAAAATAAAAACCATGTATTTGGCCTTGATCGGAATGGGTGGAAACAACAGCATGATTTCCATGTTGGGGAAAATCATCCCGAAGGCCATAAGGATTCCATAGATTGCACCCGATGCACCTAACATGGGGCCACCAGAACCGGGGGAAAGAAAATAATTTATCCCCGCGTAAATCAGACCGGCACCAATACCTGTGGAGATGTAGAAAATCAGGAATTTTTTATCGCCCCAGTAGCTTTCTAATATAGGAGCAAATGATGCAAGCGCCAGCATGTTAAAAAAGATATGCCAGATTCCTCCGTGGGCAAACATGTAGGTAAACAACTGGTACGCTCCAAAATATTCAGACCCAATCGGCCAAAGCGAGAACATATAATCGGTTACAGGAAATATATTTTGAATCAGGAAAACTACAACGTTGACGATGATCAGGTTGCGGATTAAAGGCGTGGTTTGGAACATTACTTCTATTTATGATTTCAGAATTACTATTTGGCAGGCATCACTTTGAGTTATTTTCTAATTTCCATTTAAAAATCTTCAACGAAAGTACCCATCCATCTTAGACGTTTCAAAAATAAAAAATGTTGTGCTGCCATCGGGAGTAAAACCTGGATTTGAACTTGAGAACAAGCCCGCGACAAAAGTAAATTTCAAGGTGTTGCCAGTTTCTTGTTCTTCTCTTTTTCGGATTCATCCCGGATGAATTGGCGGTTGCTCTTTCTGATGAAAAAGACACTTATCAAAGAACCAATAGATAGGGTTAATCCAAAAATGATAAATAAAATTTCCTTGCTCATGGCTATTGTGATTTAGTAAGAAACAAAACTTCCAAATAGAGGTAAATAATGGATATCAGGAATATCAAAGTGAAAAACGAACTCCAATATAAAATGGTCGTGTCCGATTGGTTTTTAATCAACTCATTAATGAATGCCCCACCAAAACCGAGGAAAAGGAACTGAATAAAAGCTACCACCGATAACAATACGTCAATCCTTTTTTCTTTCATTATTTTGTTTGTTGGGCAGAACCACGCGCTATTTTGATTTCTTGCTCATATAAAATTACCGAAAATACCCCTCCATCTTAGACGTTTCAAAAATAAAAAATGTTGTGCTGCCATCGGGAGAAAAACCTGGATTTGAACTGGAGAACAACCCCGCCACCAAACCACCTAATTGTTCCTGATTTAGTTTTTGTCCGCTTTTTATAGCTGCGCGCCTGGCCAGAGACCGGGCAAGATTCTCTTTCACAGGTAATTGAAGTTCTGAACGGTTGATTTTAAATTGTTCCAGCAAACCCTCCAACACTTCTTTTTCGTGGCCGGTTGCTTCCACCGGCAAGCCTTGAATCAACAAAGCAGTCTTCCCGAAAACTTCAAACCGGAAACCCAGGGCTTTCAGTTCGGCTTCCAACTCCATCAGCAAAGAAAAATCAGCTGAAGAGAATTCGGCAGTCTGCGGAAACAAGGCCTGCTGGCTGGCTCCATTCGATTGACTGAGTTGTTTGATGAACTTATCATACAAAACCCGCTCGTGTGCCGATTGCTGGTTGATAATCATCAAGCCGTTGCTCACCTCTCTCACAATAAATTTATTCTGAAACTGGAATAATATTTTTTCATTCGATCCGGTCTTTTCAATTCCCTGATTGATTGAACTCTCCAGTCGTATCTCCTGGCTTGCCTGACCTTCAGGAACGATTTCTGTTTTGAGTTGATTCCGGTCAACAGGCAACCCCTCAAACAAACGTTCCCAGTTTTCAGGATTCTGTGAAGGCACATCTCCAATTTGTTCCTTATAAAATTGAGCATGCGATCGTTCACCAAGGCCTGATAATTTTCCCATCAGGTTAACATCGCCCGTGAAATCCAACGTGGGCGAAAGATTGTGAGCACCGAGCGCTTGCTTCACGGCCGAGCGAACGTAGGCATACACCGATCGTTCATCATCAAATTTTATTTCTGTTTTGGTGGGGTGCACGTTCACATCAACATGTTTGGGATCAATCTCAATGAATAATGCATAGAACGGAAAACTTCCTTCGGGAAGCAAACTTTCGAAACCGTTCATCACGGCATGGTGCATATAATTATTGCGGATGAACCGGTTATTAACAAACAGAAACTGTTCGCCCCGTGTGCGCTTCGATGACTCAGGCCTGCCCACATAGCCCATAACTTTTAGTAAGTCTGTTTCCAATTGACAAGCCGCCAACTGTTCCTGGTAAGCCTTTCCAAATAATGCAATAATTCGCTGGCTTAATTTGGAAGGGGAAACATCAAATAACACCTCATCGCCATGCACCAGCATGAAGGCGATGTCGGGCCGGGCGAGGGCCTGTTGAACAAAAGCATCAACGATGTGTTTCATCTCCACCGGGTTGCCTTTCAAAAAATTCCGCCTCGCGGGAATGTTGTAGAAAAGATTTTTAACGATGATGGATGTTCCAACCGGGCAAGCCACAGCCTCTTGCTTTTTTATTTCCGATCCATCCACCACTATCAAAGTCCCTAATTCCTGGTGGCCTTGTCGCGTTCTTAATTCCATCTGAGAAACGGCCGCGATAGAGGCAAGCGCTTCGCCACGAAAGCCCATCGTTCGGATTTTAAACAAATCTTCAGCAGTCCTGATTTTAGAAGTGGCGTGGCGTTCCAAACTCATGCGCGCGTCTGTCTCGCTCATGCCCATTCCATCATCAATAATTTGAATCAACTGCTTGCCAGCCTCGCGAATGATAAGCTGAATTTTTTTTGCCCCTGCATCCAACGAATTCTCCAGTAACTCCTTCACAGCCGAAGCCGGGCGCTGCACCACTTCACCGGCTGCAATCTGGTTGGCAATAGAATCGGGGAGAAGGTGGATGATGTCGGACAAGTGAAATGGCTTCTGGCTACGGGCTGCAAGCTACTGGCTGCACGAAGATTTATGTTAACCGCTTTCTATTTTCTCTTTTTTGATTCATGGGACAAGCCTGAAGTTTTATTACTGACGTGGGTTTATTGGTTAGGTTAACTTTAATCTGGCCATGCCCATGGGTTTAATTTTATTGATGATCTGAATGGCAGAATCCATGCCCGAACGGATAACGTCATATTTGGTCTGGCCCTCGTAATAGCCTGCCAAGTGCAACACATCATAAGTAGTACTGAACTCGTTTAGCATTTTCTTGTCCAACACAGCCAATCTTCTTTCGAAATCTTTCACGTTTGTGCGTCCGTATTTTTTGTGATCAAGGGGCATTCCCTTTAGCTCGAAATAGGTTTCCAAAGCCAACAAAACAGCTTTGTATGCTGTGCCACAAGCCATGCTCACATACTTGGCATCTCCATAATAACGATCCTTTTTAAGGGCTTTATTGCGGAGAATTTCTGCCGCATTGTCAAGGTAACGCACGGCTTCCCGGTAACGCATTTCCTTTTCTTTGATACTCATGCCGTAAAACTAATCATTAGCCTCAAAATCGTTTCCCGCATGGATGACAATAAGTAAAATCGTAAATCAATCCCGATG
>JAYUHI010000174.1:0-11977 GCA_043767095.1 Bacteroidota bacterium | reverse complement strand
GACTCCAGAGGAGTCCTATGTTTGTAGAGGGCGAATCCATAATGCGGAACGACCCCGGAGGGGTCGAATGTTAAGTCGCGACAATTTGAAATGCACCCCTTTTCATGGACGACTTCGGGCTACATTTCATTACTGGGAGCAAGCTCCATGGAACAACAACTCAATAACTCCCAAAGAAGAAACGACCTGGACTGGCTTCGGCTCATCGCCATTTTTATTTTATTGTTCTTTCACACCGGCATGTGGTTCAATCAATGGGGCTGGCACGTGAAGAATAATGAAACAACGGTCAGCTTTCAATACTGGATGATATGGTTGCATCAGTGGCGCATGCCGTTGCTCCTTTTTATTTCAGGAGCCGGAACGTATCTGGCTTTAGGTAAACGAACACCTGGTCAATTTGCAAAAGAACGGGTTACGAGATTGTTCGTGCCACTTGTGTTTGGCATGTTCGTGATTGTGCCTCCGCAAATTTACTACGAGCATATAAAGGACTATGACAGCTACTGGGATTTCTATAAAACTGTTTTCAATTTTGTTCCCTACCCGAAAGGAAGCTTCAGTTGGCACCACCTGTGGTTCGTGGCTTATCTTTTGGTTTTCTCGCTGGTGTTGATTCCTTTCCTTCGGTTTGTCCGATCACCAAAATCGGAAAAGTTTAAAGAAAAAATCAATGGATGGCTTTCATCTCCTGCCGGATTGTTATTCCTTCCCTCACTAATTATGCTCCTTACTCAGGCGATCCTTCGTCCCTGGTTTCTGGACGAAAAACATGATTTCACTGACCTGGCTTTTATTATTTTTTACATGAGCTTTTTCTTCTTCGGCATTTTATGCTATTCCGATTCACGCATTTGGAATTCCATGGTCAGCAACCGGAAACACTTTCTGCTTGCCACCATTTTAATTTTATTTCCTTTTTACACACTCTACTTTCACTTTCGTGATTTGATTACTTTGCCCTGGAGCGATGACACCGTAGAAACCCTTTTCGATATCACCGGCATTTTTCTGAGTTGGTTCACGATAATTACCTTGATTGGCTTTGGACAACAATATTTAAATCGACCGCATCCCTGGCTCAAATATGTAAATGAAGGCTTGTATCCCTTTTACATCCTGCACCAAACAGTCATCATCGTTATTGGCTACTATATCTGCCAACTGCCCTGGGGCATCCAGGGAAAATTCTGGACCATTGCTTTCCTCACGTTGGTAAGTTGCCTGTTGATTTTCTTTTTGCTGATCCGGCCATTCCGACTAATGCGGTTTTTATTTGGCATGAAGTACCATTAACCAGTAATGGGATTACGATGAATTGGGATGAAATCAGATTAATCAGTTCAAAATAATTAGTCACATTGGAAAAGGTGGGCCTAACATATGGTCACGCTGCTTACTGCAGCCCGCTGATCACTCCCTATACATTGGTACAGCACACTTTTTTAGAATCTCCCGACATAAATGCTAAATTGAACCTTGAATAAACCCAAGCCATATGTCTATTAAGATCAGGAAAGAAGATGCTTTGAATTATCATACTAAAGGTCAGCCTGGTAAGATTGAGGTGGTGCCTACCAAAGAGTTGAGTTCCCAACTTGATTTGGCGCTGGCCTACTCGCCCGGTGTAGCGGAACCATGCAAGGAGATTGCTGCCGATGTGTCCAATGTTTATAAATACACAGCCAAGGGAAATTTAGTGGCGGTAATTTCTAATGGCACTGCCGTTCTTGGCTTGGGCAACATCGGTCCTGAAGCATCGAAGCCCGTGATGGAGGGCAAAGGAGTATTATTCAAAAAATTTGCCGGCATAGATGTGTTTGATATTGAGATCAATGAAACCGACCCGGATGAGTTCATTAAAATCGTAAAATCCCTGGAGCCAACTTTTGGCGGGGTGAATTTAGAAGACATCAAGGCGCCAGAGTGTTTCAAAATTGAGACTGAACTTAGACGCCTGATGAACATACCTGTTATGCACGATGACCAGCATGGCACGGCCATCATCTCTTCGGCTGCCCTGCTTAATGCGTGCGAAATTGTGGGTAAGAAAATTTCGGAAATAAAATTAGTGGTAAACGGTGCAGGCGCTGCGGCTGTCTCTTGCACCAAACTTTACATGGCGTTGGGTTTGAAGAAAGAAAACCTGGTGATGTGCGACAGCAAGGGGGTGATTCGGAAAGATTCGCCCAATCTGGATTCAATAAAAGCAGAATTCGCCACTTCAAGAAAAATCAATACGCTTCAGGAAGCCATAAAAGGCGCTGATGTTTTTGTTGGACTATCAAAGGCCGATGTGCTGAAACCCGAAGATATTATGGCCATGGCCAAAGACCCGATTGTATTTGCGTTGGCTAATCCCAATCCGGAAATCGCTTATGATGTTGCCAAAAAAACACGTCCGGATTTAATCATGGCTACCGGACGCAGTGATCATCCGAACCAGGTGAATAATGTGCTTGGCTTTCCCTACATCTTCCGCGGGGCGCTCGATGTTCGGGCAACGGAGATCAACGAAGAAATGAAACTGGCTTCTGTTCATGCGATAGCGACACTCGCCAGAGAACCCGTGCCCGATATGGTTTTCAAAGCCTATGGCACAGATAAAATTCAATTCGGACGGGAATATTTGATTCCCAAACCACTTGATCCCCGATTAATCACCACCATTGCTCCCGCTGTTGCCAAAGCGGCCATGGATTCAGGAATGGCTACAGTTCCCATAACCGACTGGTCGAAGTATCAGCAAGATCTGCTTAAGAGAATCGGCATCGATCAAAAACTCACCACCAAAATTGTTGACCGCGCTAAGAAAAGTCCGAAGCGCATTGTCTTTGCCGATGCCGACAATTATAAAATCCTGAAGGCTGCACAAGAGGTACATGATGAAGGAATTGGTTTCCCGATTTTGCTGGGCACGCGTAAAGAAATTGAACGCTTAAAGGAAGAACATAAAATCGAATTGAATGGCTGCCCGATAGTTGACCCGGAGGAGAACAATGAAAAACTGCAGGCTTATGCATTCAAGCTGTATGAGAAGCGCCAGCGAAAAGGATTAAACCTTCCCGATGCCGTCAAGCAAATGCATGACCGTAATTCTTTTGGCGCCATGATGGTGGAAGTTGGCGAAGCCGATGCCATGATATCGGGCCTCACGCGCGATTATTCGAAAACCATTTCACCGGCCTTGCAAATCATTGGCATGGCACCGGGCGTAAAGCGGGTGGCCGGCATGTATATTCTGATGAACAAACGAGGCACTTTCTTTTTTGCTGATGCCACTGTAAACGTAAACCCATCCGCAGAAGAATTGTTTGAAATCATCCGTGTGGCCACAAAGGGCGTTCGGTTTTTTGATGTGGAACCCAGAGTAGCGGTGTTGTCTTACTCCAACTTTGGTTCCAGCAAAGGCGACATCCCCGATAAAACCCGTGAGGCCGTTCGCCTGGCAAAAGAAAAATATCCCCAGTTGATTATTGAAGGCGATATTCAGGCCAACGTAGCGCTGGATATTGATCTGCAAAAAGAAATGTACCCGTTCAGTGCCCTGGCCGCGAAGGGAGCGAACACCTTTATTTTTCCCAACCTTGAATCGGGCAACATTGCGTACAAACTGCTGATGGAAATTGGCGGTGCAGAAGCCCTCGGTCCCATTTTGCTGGGCATCAAAAAACCGGTGCACATTCTTCAACTCGGTTGTTCCATCCGTGAGATTGTAAACATGGCCGCCATTGCCGTGGTGGATGCTCAGTTGTACGAAAAGAATTTACAGCCTTCGTCAATGATTGAAAAATAAGTTAATATTATGAAATTACGGAACATCAAATAAAAAGTAGAATTTTATGAATCAGATTTATAGCGGAATAGCGTTGATAATAATTGGTAGTACCTTGCTCATTGTAAGTAGTAGAATGGCAAAGGCAGGGAAAGAACCAAGTTTATCTAAACAACCTTACCTTAGAAATGGTGGATTAGGTTTCGTATTTTTTGGCTGCTATTATCTAATAAAATATTTCTTGAACATATAGAGGAGGGTGTTAATGTATTGTAACCATGAGCACCAAAGAAAGAGAAATGCGTTTTCGGGAAGCCGTTCGGTATATGGAGAACGCCTCTGATATCCTTCGCAGGAAGGCAAAGAAAAAAAACAGGTATTATGAAGATGAAAAACATGTTCGTTCTTCTTGTGCTATTGCTTACAAAGCTGTTCTGTTGGCCGCGAAAACTTTCCTTGAAATAAATGGAGAACTCCGCAGAAGAAAAAAATATTCACGAATAAATGAGAACGACTTGAGAATAGGGTTGGCTAAAGTTGACAACAACATCCTTAATGAATTTAAATCGGCTTTTGCAGTTCTCTACCGGGGAGGATATTATGAAGGTGAGTGTAACTATGGATATATCCAATCGGGAATAGATTCGGCCATCCACCTAATCAACAAAATCAAACCGCTCGGATTTGAAAGTTTTAAGCTCAATTAAGAGATGTTCCCAAACTATTAACGAATAAAGGTCAACCTTTAACTTCCCCATGATCTCCTTCCTCAAAGGCAAACTCGTTCACAAAGAGCCGGCCTTCGTCATCATTGAAGTGAATGGCGTGGGCTACCAGGCTATGATTTCCCTCAACACGTTTTCAGAAATCAAAGACCGGGAAGACATCCACCTGTTCACCCACTTGCATATCCGCGAAGACGCCCACATCCTTTTTGGTTTTGCCAATGAAGATGAAAAGGGCATGTTTCTTCATTTGATTTCTGTAAATGGTGTTGGCCCCAGCACGGCCATGATGGTGCTGTCATCAATGACGCCAAATGATTTAAAGAATGCGATTATGCGCGAAGACTCGGCCACACTTCAAGCGGTGAAAGGTATTGGTGGAAAGACCGCGCAAAGGCTGATTCTCGAGTTAAAGGACAAAGTGAAAAAAGACACACACGATTCACCAACTCTAATCGGGGGAAGCTCATACAATACCATGCACAGGGAAGCGTTAACTGCCTTGATGACGCTTGGAATAAGCAAGGCTTCTGCTGAAAAAAGCCTGGATGCCGTCCTGAAAAAATCGGGAAATAGCCTTAGTTTGGAGGAATTGGTAAAACTTGCACTAAAAAACGCCTGACCTACGATTGACTGCTTCGCTACGGAAATTTCAGTTCATCATAGAACTGGGCCTGCTTGTACTGGCAGGCTTGGCCAGCCCATCTGTTCTTGCGCAAAGCCAGCCCGACACTGTTAAAACCATTTTGCCCGATTCGGTGGAGCGCCTGCTCTACCCATGGCGGCCTAACTTCCGGCTGCGCGATCGCTATGGCGACCCCTTCTCCAATTATACTACGGTCTCTCCATTTTATTTAAAGGAGCCTTCATTCCTTAAAAGAAATATCGAGCTTGATACAGGCATGCGCTATAGTGTGTATGAAAGGATGGGCAATACGAATTTCCGCGCTCCAGCTTTCATGTCTTTTGATGAATATACCAAATACACCGATGGCCTGTTAAAAAAGCAGTACTACCAGGGCAGAAGCAAAAGCCTGGATGGGGAAAGTGCGGTGTCCAGCCGGGGGCTGGTTCCCAAAATTTATATCAGTCCCGTGCTCGACAGGATTTTCGGGGGAAGCTATGTTGAACTGGTTCCCCGCGGATTTGTCACACTCGACTTTGGCGGATCGTGGCAAAAAATAGAGAACCCGGCCATTCCCATCCGGCAGCAGCGCAATGGTGGGTTTGAGTTCGATCAGCAAATCAATTTATCCGTCACCGGAAAAATTGGTGAGAAGATGAAAGTCACCACCAATTTTGATAACAACAACTCATTCGATTTTCAGAACCAGATGAAGGTGGAGTACACCGGCTTCAAAGAAGATATTTTGAAGAAGCTGGAAATCGGGAATGTGAGTTTGCCTCTCAACAACAGCTTGATTTTCGGAGCGCAAAACCTTTTCGGAATCAAAGCCCAGATGCAGTTTGGAAAATTATTTGTGACCAGCATTGCCACCACACAACGGGGCAAGCAATCGAGTGTGAATGTTTCGGGGAGCGGCAACGGAACATCGCAGGGAAGGCCGTTCGAAATTGTTGGATCGAATTACGATGAGAACCGTCACTTTTTCCTGGGCCAATTCTTCCACGATAATTTTGAAGACTGGCTCAGTACGTTGCCCCAGATTACATCGGGCGTTAATATCACGCGGGTTGAAGTTTATTTAGTGAACCGGAACAACGACACGCAAACCATTCGGAACCTGGTGGGGTTTATGGACATGGGCGAGTCGGATAAGATTTACCGGAAAGATAAACTCACCCCGAACGTTGCCAACCGGTCGCCAACCTCCAACACGGCCAATAATCTTTTCGATTCGTACCTCAGCAGCATCAGCCGGAAAGATTCGGTGAGCGACATACTGGAAAGCAATGGGTTCGTGGCCGGCACCGACTTTGAAAAAATTACAAGTACGAGGAAGCTGGCATCCACCGAGTTCAGCATTAACAAAGAGCTTGGTTACATAACCCTCCAACGAAAGTTGCAAAATGACGAAGCCCTGGCAGTGGCTTTCGAGTACACGTATAATGGCCGGATTTATAAGGTTGGCGAATTATCGGAAGACTATTCCAATCTGGATGAAACCGATGTCATCTTCATGAAGCTGCTCCGGCCGCGCAAGATCAGTATCAAAGACAAGTTTGGAAAAATCATTCCTACCTGGAACCTGATGATGAAAAACATCTACAACCTGAATGTGACCCAACTCTCGCGCGAAAATTTTCAGTTGCGTGTTATCTATCGCGATGACCGGACCGGCATCGACAATCCGCAACTCCAGGAAGGCGACATATCCAAAACCAAACAACTCATCCAGGTATTTGGGTTAGACAGATTAAATCCATACAACGACCCGCAACCCGATGGCAATTTCGATTTTGTGGAGAAGATAACCGTGAATACAGAAACGGGGCTTATCATTTTTCCATTTCTTGAACCTCTTAATACAGGGCTTCGCGAGTTATTTAAGCTGGAACCCAACCCAACCACGCGCCAATACCTGATCCAGAAATATGTTTACGACACCCTTTACCACACCACAAAAGCAGAAGCTGAATTGGTTGCCACTAAAAATAAATTCTATATCGTGGGAACGTTCAAAGCCGGCTCCGGAAAAGATATTATCATCCAGGGGTTCAACATTTCGCAGGGCTCAGTGAAAGTGTATGCCGGGGGAAATCCGCTGCAGGAAGGAACAGACTACACCGTTGATTACACATTCGGAAAAGTAACGATCTTAAATGAAGGTGTCTTGAGCTCGGGAAAAGATATTAACGTGACGTACGAGCAACAAGACCCGTTTGCTTTTCAAACCCGCTCACTGCTGGGCTCGCGGTTCGATTATAAAATCAACGATGATTTTAATGTAGGCGCCACGTTGCTGTACTACAATGAGCGCCCGCTCATCAGCCGTAACCTGATTGGCACTGAACCAGCGCGTAACGTTCAATATGGCTTTGACCTGAATTACCGGAAAGACTCACGAATTCTCACCAAGATGGTGGATGCACTCCCGTTCATTCAAACCAAAGAAACATCTTCTATTTCGGTGAGCACCGAGTTTGCCCAGTTACTGCCAGGCACCTCCAACATTGTTCAGGGCTCAGGCACTTCCTTCATAGATGATTTTGAAAATACAGCCACTCCATACGGCCTTCAAACAGTAACCAATTGGAAACTGGCGGCCACCCCGAAAGACATCAACTTCGATGAAAGCCCGGGGTTCGCCTCCAATGATATTTCTTCCGGCTATAAGCGGGCAAAATTGGCCTGGTATCAGATCGACAACCTGTGGTACCGAGAAGGCAGCCGGTTTAAGCCCGACTACCTGAGCACAGAAAAAGTTAACGGAAACCATTTCACCCGCCTGGTGCAGCAGCAAGAAATATTTCCGGGGCGCGATCCGCAGGTAGGAAATTTCAATGAGCCCATTTTTGATATAGCCTATTATCCTGCCGAACGCGGGCAATTTAATTACCGGTGGCAAGACCTGAATGCCGATGGCACTATGAAGGCACCCAAACTAAACTGGGCCGGCATTACCACGGCCATCAGAAATGAAGTTGACTTTGATAAATCGAATATTGAGTACGTGGAGTTTTGGATGTTAGACCCGTTTATCGATGAAATAGATGACGGGCGCAACACCCCAAAAAAGAACACCACAGGTGGTAAATTGATTTTTCATATTGGCAGTATTTCGGAAGACGCCACCCGCGATGGTAAACATGGATTTGAAAACGGCCTTCCAAAAGATGGTGATCTGAGTTCAGGCATAGTTACTCAAACCAGCTGGGGCTATGTTACCACACAGCAATACCTGAATGCTGCATTCGAAAATACTAACGCTTCGCGGCCAAACCAGGATGTGGGCATGGATGGATTAAGCAACGAAAAGGAGGCCTCCTTTTTTAAACAATCATTCCTCGACAAAGTAGCGGTTGCGCCCGATGTAAAAGATGAAATAGAAAAAGACCCATCGTCAGATGATTTTAATTATTTCCTGGGTGGTGGTTTTGATTCTAAGAAAGCGGGCATTTTAGAACGCTATAAGAATTACAACGGCACAGACAACAACTCGCCCATTAGCAGCAGCACGGATGTCTTTCCCCGCTCCAATTACACCACCCCCGACAATGAAGACTTAAACGCTGATAATACACTGAGCGACCTGGAGGAATATTATTCGTATTCCATAGACCTGAAGCCGGGCCAGTTGGCTGTTGGTAAAAAATATATTGTCGATGCCATTTCACCCAAAGATTATCCAGACGTAACGTGGTATCTTTTCCGCATACCCATCAGACAGTTCGAAGGAAAAGTTGGCGACATCAATGGGTTTAAATCTATTCGCTACATCCGAACTATACTTACCGGGTTTGAGGAACCTGTAGTCCTTCGGCTGGCCAATTTCAGGTCGGTGGGCAACCGGTGGAGACGCTACACCAATAACCTCGAAGATGCCCATTTCGGTGAACCGCTCGAACCCAATCTGGATAATTTTTCTGTTTCAGCAGTTAATGTGGAGGAGCATGGTGAGGGCAATGATGTGAAGCCACCCTATGTAACCCCCTTGCAGCGCGACCGCGACAATACATCTACCGTGCAGCGTAGGTTGAATGAGCAGTCCGTTCAATTGTGTGTAACCGATTTGCAAGACGGAGACGGACGGGCGATTTACAAAAATGTTTCCTTCGATTTTTTTAATTATGGCCGGATCAAAATGTTCCTGAGCGCTTATGGGCAAAATATCCAGAACGGAGAATTGACTGCTTTCCTCCGGTTGGGAACCGATTTTGATCAGAATTATTATGAAGTTGAACTGCCTCTCCAAATAGTTGATCCCCTCAATGCGGAAGTAATCAACAGATCTGAATCGGCCATATGGCCTGCAGAAAACAGCATAGACCTCGACCTGAACGAACTCTATGCTTTAAAAGCCCAACGCGACCGCGAGAGTTTTTCCCTCGATCAACTGTACCCCAATGCGGGGCCGCGATTATTGGATGGAAGGCAGGGGGTAAGAATTCTTGGCCGCCCCGACCTGAGCCAGGTGAAACTGATGATGATTGGAATCCGGAACAAGACCACCCCCGACAAACGGGCATTTACTTTTTGCATGTGGGCCAATGAACTTCGCTTAACCGATTTTGACCGCACTCCAGGTTGGGCCCTCAATACGGTTGCCAGTGCCCAACTGGCTGATTTAGGAACAGTAAACGGATCTTACAAACATATATCGTTTGGATACGGTGGCGTGCAATCCAAAATATATGAACGCACCCGGGGCGAGACGAATGCCTACGATATAGCCATGAACTTGAACCTGGACAAGCTGCTTCCGAAATGGACAGGTTTGAAAATCCCCGCTTATGCCAGTTATCAAAGAACCGTGGTAAACCCGAAGTTTGATCCGGCCAATCCCGACACCCGCTTAGAGGCTGCCTTCAAATCGTTCAACACCGATGCAGAGCGGGAGGCTTACCTGAAAATAATTTCGGATGTTGAGGTGAGGCGAAGTTTGAATTTCACCAATGTGAAGCGGGTGAAACTGGATCCAAAAGCCAAACAGCATATTTACGATATCGAAAATTTCTCTTTCACCTACGCTTACACGGAGGCCACCCGAAGGAATTTTAACCTGCAGGAAAATACGCAGCGGAACATCCGTGGAGGAGTGGCCTGGCAATACAATTCAAAGTTCAAGGGGTTTGAACCGTTCGCTGATGCGAGTTGGACTAAGCCCAAAAGTATGCAGTTAATTAAGGATATTAATTTTAACCCAGTGCCCACTTCCATGTCAGTGCGTGGCGACCTCGACCGGTCGTTCAATAAAATTGTTTACCGCAATGCCTCCCCGGAGGCGGCCAGTTCGTTACCGAATTATCAAAAGTATTTTGTATTCAACCGTACCTACAACGTAAAGTGGAATTTATCCAAAGCCCTTTCGCTGGATTATAATTCACGTGTGGTGGCGATCATTGATGAGCCTGATGGCGATCTCGAAAACGACTCGTTGCGTCAAATTGTGAAGGATAACCTGAAAAAATTAGGACGCACTAAAAACTTTGAGCAGAACGTAACCATGAATTACACATTCCCATTGGATAAAATCCCTGTGATCAACTGGATGGGCGCAGATTATCGTTACAATGTGGGTTACGCCTGGCGGGCGGGTCCATTAGAAAAGATTGATTCGCTCCTCCTGGGCAATATTATTCAAAACAATACCGACATGGCCATGACCGGTAAACTGGATTTTCTGAAGCTGTACAACAAAGCAAAATTCCTGAAAGCTATCAACACCCCTAAGCGGCCACTAACAGCGCAGGAAAAAGCAAGACTGGCTAAAGCAAAACCAGACACGGTGAAGAAGCCTCCCAACCTGTACGCAGTAAAAGGGATTTTGAGGGCTTTGATGACCGTTCGGAATGTGAACGGTACGTACAATTTAACACAGGGAACACTGCTTCCGGGGTTTACGCCCACTCCGAAATATTTGGGAATGGATAAAGAGTTTAATGCTCCCGGCTGGGATTTTATTTTAGGAAGCCAGGATCCTAATATCCGGTTTAAGGCCGCGAACAATGGATGGATCAGCACCAACCGCAAACTCACCACTCCGTTTACGCAAACGAAAAATAAAGATTTCAGTTTAAGGGCCAACCTGGAACCGGCAGCTGATTTGAAAATCCAATTGGATGTGAAAAAGAGTTCCATGTCATCCTATCAGGAAATATTCCGTTTCGATTCCGACAGTGGGCGGTACCTTTCGCTTAGCCCGAGCATGTCGGGTTCATATAAAGTTTCCATCCTCACTATCAATACGGCATTCAATTTCAAAAATAATGCGAGCGTTAACTCCAGCGTATTTCACACCTTCGAAAAAAATATTCCTGTTATGCAAAATCGGTTTACCAAGACTACCGGCAATTCATATGAAGGGAAATCGCAGGATGTGCTCATCCCGGCTTTCCTCGCGGCCTATACGGGTAAGGATGCGAAAACTTCCGGCCTATCACCTTTCCCTAATATTCCATTGCCTAACTGGCGCCTTGATTACAGCGGCCTTTCGAAGATTGAAGTTTTGAAGGATGTATTTCAATCGGTCACCCTGTCGCATGCATACTCTTCGGGGTATTCGGTAATGAATTTTAGCAACTCGCTGGAATATCAATCGATAGGGATTAATGTTCCGCTGGAGAATTACAACCGCAACAATTTTGCTTCAGTGCCCAATCCACAGGGCAATCTGATCCCGGTATATGTAATCAGCCAGGTGATGATCTCTGAACAATTCGCACCCTTGATTGGTATCAGTGTTCGGACGCAAAGTAAAATGACCGTCCGGCTGGATTATAAAACCAAACGCGACCTGGCGCTGAATATTTCCAACTCGCAGGTAACCGAATTAGCCAGCCGCGATATATCGGC
>JAYUHI010000173.1:0-5045 GCA_043767095.1 Bacteroidota bacterium | reverse complement strand
GCTGCCCATCTTGCTTCGCTGCAAATATTTGAAGAAGCGGGAATAAAAAACTTGAGAAAGAAAAGTGTATTGCTCACCGGCTTCATGGAATATCTTTTAAAATCCATAGAAGGACATTCAGGACAATTTACAATTATCACCAATTCAAACCCGAACGAACGCGGCTGTCAGCTTTCTATTTTGATGAGGAAGAACGGAAGAAAAGTATTTGCATCGCTCACCAAAGCCGGTGTGCTTGCCGACTGGCGCGAACCGCACCTGCCTACCGGACAGGCAGGCCTGCCTACCGGACAGGCAGGCGTTATTCGCGTGGCCCCCGTGCCTTTGTACAATACATTTGAAGAAGTGTTTCGGTTTGTGGAGATTTTTAGAGGAGCTGTTCATGGTTTGAACCATCCTGCACAAAGCATTAATAAGTTTGATACTTTGTGAACCTCTAGGGTCGCACCAATTCTTTTCCTTCAAGATAGAGCGTTTTTTCTTAGTGAAACTTCGTGCATGCCTGACCGGTAGGCAGGTCTTTGTGCCTCAGTGGTTCAATTTCCGTACTATCGTAACATTAGTTAGTTAATTCAAATCTCTATTTTTAAGCATGAAGGAAAAAAAACACATCGCCATCGTGGGAGCTGGATTGGTAGGCTCGCTGCTTGCCATTTATCTCGTAAAGAGAGGTTATAAAATTTCAGTTTTCGAACGTAGGGCCGATATGCGAAACCAAACAACGGATGCAGGCCGCTCGATCAATCTTGCCTTGAGCAACCGCGGCATTCGTGCGTTGGAGGAAGTGGGGCTGGCAGAAGCAATAAAAGCAGTGGCGATACCCATGCATGGCCGCATGATGCACGATGTGAAAGGAACACGCTCTTATTTGCCTTACGGGAAAGAAGGGCAGTTTATAAATTCTGTTTCGCGCAGTGCATTGAATATTTTGTTGATGAACAAAGCCGAAGCACTGGGCGTGGGTTTTCATTTCGAAAATCGGATTGCCAAAATTGATTTGGAGAAAACCACCATCATTAGCCACAGCCCAACTATGAACAACGGATTGTATGCCCCTGACCTGATAATCGGTGCGGATGGTGCCTTCTCTGCCGTGCGTAGTGCTCTGCAGATAACCGACCGGTTCGATTACGCGCAGGATTACATTGATCACGGATATAAGGAACTTCACATTCCACCCGGTGCTGCCGGAACTTTTCAATTGGAGAAAAATGCTTTGCACATCTGGCCGCGCGAAAGTTTTATGATGATAGCGTTGCCCAACCCGGACGGAAGTTTTACGTGCACATTGTTTTTTCCTTTTGAAGGCCGCCCTTCGTTCAGTCAATTAAAGACCGATGCCGAAGTAAGTTTATTTTTTGAAAGCACTTTTCCCGATGCCGTAACGTTGATGCCAACCTTGTTGGAAGACTACAACGCGAACCCCACCTCATCACTGGTAACGGTGAGTTGCTATCCGTGGGTAAAGAACAATACGATGTTGATTGGCGATGCCGCCCATGCCATCGTCCCTTTCTTCGGCCAGGGCATGAATGCGGGTTTTGAAGATTGCCGCATCTTACACGATTTGTTAAACCGGCATAACGATGATTGGCGGGAAGTACTTCCCAAATTTCAGCAAGCGCGGAAAAAAGACACCGATGCCATAGCAAAACTTGCCCTGAACAATTTTGTTGAGATGCGCGACTTGGTGGGCGATGCAGATTTCCTGTTGAGAAAAAAAATTGAAGCAAAGCTCCAACAACTTTTCCCCTCGCAATGGATACCACTTTATTCCATGGTGACCTTTTACGATGCCATGCCTTATTCCGTTGCCTACGAAACCGGCCAAAAGCAAAAGGCAATAATGGACGAGGTGATGAAACGGCCGGGCATTGAAAAAAACTGGGAGTCGTTAAACTTTAACGAAATAGTGGGGGCACTTGTTGGCAACTGATAAAGTCCTTCAATAGGTGTTGCTAAGAAATTTCCAACAGGATTTTATACCTTTGTGAAACCCTTGTTGCAGCGTGATCAGAAAATTCTTTCCGCACGATAAAAACTACCTGCTCGAAGAGGTTCAGTTTGTGTTGCAGAATACCCTCATCAACCAACTGATCGAAAGAACAAAATCCTCCTATTTGCTTATGCACAACCCATTGGGGCTGGACGATTCTTTCAGTGAGCGTATCAAAAATTTCCAAATTCAAAATTTGGAACCTCTACAACACTTCTATCAAAACCTGGCTGCGGTCTATCGCTATAAGTTTGGCGTAAACCAACTTGAGTTTGTTTGGGACGGGCGCGATCATCAGGACAAGTACCAGGCCGAGTGGGCCAATGCATTTCAACAGTGGAGCGATAGTTTCTGCAAACATGAATTGTTTGTGCAGGCTGTGCTTGACCTAACCGTGTTTTTGCCAGAAGGCCAGACGCATTTGGCAGAAAGCCGCATGCACCATTTTATCACCAGGCACTTCGAAATAAAATTCCATAAAAGCCGGGGCATTGTAGCGATGAAAGTGGCGTGATCAAATTGTCAATTGCTCATTGCAAGCGGCCTATTTTTTCAACTCTTGTTTGCCAACTGCCCGCAGGCCGCATCAATGTCTTTGCCGCGGCTTTTCCTTATCCGTGTGGTGATGCCGTTTTTTTCAAGCAGGTCCATGTACATGTTCAGCACGCTGTCGGGCGCCTGCTTAAACTCCCCATCATCAATGGGATTGTATTCAATCAGGTTTACTTTGGATGGCACCACCTTGGCAAACTTTAGCAGTGCCCTTGCATGTTCTTCGGTATCGTTGATCCCTTTCCATACAACATATTCGTACGTCACTTTGCTTTTTGTTTTTAGGTACCAGTAGCGCAGTGCATCGGCCAGTTCTTCGAGCGAATTGGTATCGTTGATGGGCATGATGGACGACCGCGTTTCGTTGATGGCCGCATGAAGCGACACGGCCAGGTTGAACTTCACCTCATCATCGGCCATTTTTTTTATCATCTTGGCAATGCCCACCGTGGAAACAGTGATGCGCTTAGAGGCCATGTTCAATCCTTTTAGCGCAGTGATTTTTTCGATGGCGGCAGTCACGTTGGCATAATTCAACAAAGGTTCGCCCATGCCCATGAACACAATGTTGGTGAGCGGCCTTCCAAAAAATAGTTCTGCTTGTTCTTTGATGGCCACCACCTGATCATAAATCTCATCGGCACTCAGGTTGCGTTGCCGTTTCAAGCGGGCCGTGGCGCAAAACTTGCACGCGAGGCTGCAGCCCACCTGCGAAGACACACACGCGGTAATTCTTTTTTCGGCCGGTATCAACACCGATTCCACCACCAGGCCATCGTGAAGGGTCACTGCATTTTTAATGGTGCCGTCTGTGCTTCGCTGCATCTTGTCAACTTTTATGTGGTTGATCACGAAGTGTTGAGCCAGCACATCGCGGGTCTCCAGCGAGAGGTTGGTCATCTGCTCAAAATTTTTGGCAGCTTTCATCCACAGCCATTCATACACTTGTGTGGCACGAAAGGGCTTGTCACCTTGCTGCACAAAAAAACTTTTCAGCTCTTCTAATGTCAGTTTTCGGATATCGCGTTTCGCGATGGCATCGGTCATGTTGATTTATTGAAATGCAAATTTACACTAAATTGAACTTTGAATTTTGGTAGGAGGTTGAAATCAGTCCTGTATTTTAAATTTTTGGGGCATGGCGCGAGGCGCGCCACCGGGCTTTTCGTTCCAAGCCCACGCGAGGCGCGTGGGGCTTTCCACTTCAATCCCATTGCCCGCTTGCGCACGCATAACCGCCACAAGAAATTGTTCCTCATCTCGCTCCTCTCATCGACTTTATTTTCTTGTGGTATCCATAAAACAAGTGATGATGACTTTCTATTGGAACTAATGAAATCCGATCCACAAAAATTTCAAACCTATATCGACAACAAGGACAAACTGGAAATCCAGATTGTTTACGCACAAATTGAAAGGGACGAAAACAATCAACCTTCCTTCAAATCATTCTATTTCAATGTGGATTCCCGGAATATATGAATATAAAACACGTGGCTTTCCGTTTATGAAAAACCTGGGGCAATTGATTTATCAATATGAATTAAAAAGAAAGAAAACGGTTAAAGCCGGTCTTTCAGGATTTAAATTGAAATATGAGCGCTGATTTTTTTTTCGGACTTAGAACAAACCTTTTTGTAATTAAAAATTAATACCCGAATTTTCAGCTCTCTGATTTTAAAAAATTATGCAAAAGAGCAACGCCATTGTAATCACTGCCGGCTATCTGGATTCGAACAGCGGCAAAACTGCCCACGGCCTTATCCGCGGCTCCGATCGGTTTAACATTATCGCTATCATTGACGAAAAACATCCCGGCAAGGATGCAGGTGAAGTGTTGGATGGAAAAAAACGGAACATTCCAATATATGCATCCGTGGAAGAGTTTGCGAAAACCTCGAAGGAGAAAGCTACCTATTGTATTATTGGAGTGGCGACCAAGGGCGGAGTGATCCCTGATTCGATGCGGCTCATTCTGAAAGATGCCCTCGTGCATGGCTATGCCCTGGTCAATGGTTTGCACGAATATATTTCTGAAATACCTGAGCTGTCGGATTTCGCGCGGTCGCGTGGGTTGGAAATCATTGATGTGCGCAAGCCCAAGAAATTTAAAGACCTGCATTTTTGGTCAGGCAAAATAAAAAATGTGCATTGTCCTAAAATTGCTGTGCTCGGCACCGACTGCGCGTTGGGCAAGCGCACCACTACGCGGTTTCTTGTGGAGGCAATGAAGCAAGCTGGCTATCGGGCCGAAATGATTTACACAGGGCAAACAGGCTGGATGCAAGGCGCGAAGTATGGGTTTGTGTTCGATAGCACCCTCAACGATTTTATTTCTGGCGAAATGGAACATGCCCTGGTGCAATGTTGGGAAGAAGCCAAGCCCGACATTATGTTCATCGAGGGGCAATCTTCGCTGCGCAATCCAAGTGGGCCAGCCGGTGCGGAGTGGATCGTGTCTGCCGATGCAAACGCGGTGGTGCTGCAACATAATCCC
>JAYUHI010000172.1:0-5048 GCA_043767095.1 Bacteroidota bacterium | reverse complement strand
GAAGTTGAAGGATGCCTGTAGTGAGTACGGTATCGCCCATCTTCAAGCCCGATAGTATTTCGAGAGTGCGCTCGGTGCGCTCACCAGCTGACACGTACACCTCTTTTGCTTTTCCGTTTACGGAAACAAAAACTTTGTTACCATCCTGCTCCGGCACAACGGCTTCAGTGGGCACCATGATGGCGCTTTCCAAATGCTCCAGCACCAGCTGAATAGTTACAAACTGACCGGGCAGCATGATGCCTTTTGGATTTGGCGTTGACGCACGAATTTTGAGCGTGCGTGTGCTGGCGTCAATCTGTGGTTCAACGGCATACACTTCACCGCTGAATTGGGTTGTATCACTTTCTACTTTGAAATATATTTTACTTTTCACCGACACTTTGGAGGCATGCTTGGCAGGAATGGAGAATTCAATTTTAGCCGGGTCAAGATTGTAAAGGGTAGCCATAACCAAAGCAGGCGATATGTAAGCGCCCTCGCTAACATAGCGAAAGCCAATGAAGCCATTGAATGGTGCAGTGATGGTTGTCTTGGCTAACTGGGCTTCGAGCACCAGGATATCGGCAGCCGTGGTGTTCAACCTGTTTAAGGCATTGTCGTATTCTTCCTGGCTGATCGCCTCTTTTTCCAGCAGTTTTCGCTGACGGAATTCATTGTCCTCATTTAATTTCCTGTTGAATTTCTGCTTCCCCAACTGCGCCCGAAGTTCATCATCGTCTATTTTAATCAGAAGACTACCCCTCTTCACGGCCTGACCTTCCGTAAAATATATTCGCTGGATTTTTCCTGAGACTTCGCTTTTCACTTCAATGGATTCATTGGCCAGTATGGAGCCCGTTACCACCAGCTTTTTATCGAATGCAGCAGGTTTAACAATAACGGCCTCCACCGGCAGCATTTGCGAACCTGATTGTGAGCCGGTCAATGAGCCAACATTCTGTTCCCCTTTAAACAGGCCAAGCTTTGGCAAGGCAAGCAAAAAAACTATCGCCAGAATAATTAAAACGGCAATTAAACTTTTCTTCATTGTTCAGATTTATGATCAGGGATAATGACAAGACGGCAAAACAACTCATTTGGTTCATGGCAATGGCGGTTATTATACCATTGGTAAAATCCAATCGACAGTTAAGAAATAAAATCGACCAACTATTGATTTCCCAAATTTACAATATTGTGTTAGTGCCTTCCTTTGAATCTGATAACCCCTTGAGTTTTGTTAAGGATTGATGGAGTTTGAGTACCTGCGGTAAAACAGGAGTTACTTCATCATTGGTGATGACATAGTCGGCCATTTCAAGGATTTTATTTTCAGGCCACTGGCGTTTAATAATATTGGTCACTTCAAGTTCACTTCTGTTATCCCGGTTCATCACCCTTTTTATGCGTAAAGATTCCGGAGCCGTTACCACGATTATTTTATCCAACTGCCTGGCCGATCCGCTTTCAAATAATAAAGCGGCTTCTTTCAAAACATAAACGCTTGAGGTATGTTGGTGAACCCACTGGTTATAGTTTTCAGCAACCCGCGGGTGCACCAGGCTGTTCAGTTTTTCCAACCGTTCGGGGAAACCAAAAACCTGATCGGCCAAAAATTTTCTGTCCGGCTTTCCCAAAGAATTGTAAGCCATGTTTCCGAATTCTTTTTTGATCTGGCCGATCAGAATTTCGTCAGTAGTCATAACGGTTTTCGCATGGCTGTCGGCATCGTAAACAGGAATTCCCAAACTTGAAAAAATATTGGATACCGTGGTTTTTCCAGAACCAATTCCACCGGTAATGCCAACTTGAAAGGGGAGGGCCATCAGTATTTTCTTACCGTTACCGAATCCGCAGAAACAACAAATGAAAAATTGGGAAGGCCTTTAATCATAGGCATCACTTTGGCAACCCCTGGTTCCAAAGCACGGAGGTCTATTACGGCAAATAATCCTGCTGCGTTGGTAATCTTCGTCAATTGCGTTATGGGAAGCCTGAGATTAACACTAATACTATCAACTGCAACCTGATGACGAAATGGCGTGGCCGGCAGAACAATTACTTTTATTTTCTTTTTTACATCGGCCAGTTCACTCACTTCAAACATGACAGTGGCCATGTTGGGACTGACCACAATGCTTTCCTCAACCGGACTTTTGATTTCTAATTCTTCTTTAACATTGTTGGAAACGCGCCCGGGTGGAAAGGGGAGCAAAATACTGTCCGGCATTTTTAATATCGCGGATGCGGGGCCATCCACCTGTACTGAATCCGGCAAAATCACTAATGGGCTTGAGATGCCGAACCCCAATTCGAAACGTAATTGATTACGTCTTAGGGCGAGCTTTACCTTTTTGCTTTTTTTTGGTTCGAGGGAAAGCATGAGCGTGTCGGAAGCTACATGGTTAATCTTTGTCTGACTAAACTGAGTGGCTGCTAACGCCAGTATTGCCGTAGGTGAAATTTTTTGTGTTTCTACCGGGCGCTCCAATTCAATTAAAAGTGGAACAACTTTGAAGCCCAGGCTCTTCCGGAGTAAATCCCAACCAGAACCCGTAATGTTAAGCTTCACATTTTGCGGCAGCGCTTTTACCGGGATAAATGTTGCCTGATTGTATTGAAAATCTACCGGGAAAGAAATGGTGGCGGTGTGTTCTTTATTGAGGGCATTAAAAAACCAAAAGACCGTGGCGGCTATTAAGCACAGAGCAACGGCCTTCCAGTTAGTTCTGTCGAAGCGGAATAGATTGATTAATCCATTTAGAATATTCACAGGAGTACTTTGACATCAATTTCAGACACTAATGTCAGGAATTATTCTGAATAGTAATTTCAAAAATGCAACCCGAACCTCCTTACGCAATTCGGATGGGCATTATTAGTGTCAAAGAATTATTTGTTTGCGGCTTTAGTGGACTCCATTGAAATGGCTGATTTGGAATACTTCATCCGCGCTCCTTTTTCAGCCTCCAAAATAAAGGTATCGCCTTCCAGTTCGGCCACCCTGCCGTGCATGCCGCCAATGGTCACTACGTAGTCGCCTTTTTTCACTTCTTCAATAAATTTCTTTTGGTCTTTGGCTTTTTTCTGCTGCGGGCGGATCATAAAAAAATACATGATCACGAACATAAGGCCGAGCATGATCATGAAGTTCCAGCTTCCGCCACCCGCTCCCGCTTGTAATAAAATATTGTAGATCATAGTTATGGTAATAAATTTTCAGTACGAGTTTTAAACAAATTAGTCTAATGGCATTATAGCTATTAGACTAATTACAAGGAGGCAATGTTCCTTTATTTCACCGGTCCATTTGCATCTGTGGCCGCGGTAACAGAGGCCTTAAACTTCAATGTAGTTTGCTTGGGCCAGGTATTCGCTGTTACAGTAATAGTTTTGTTGTTCGGTCCTGCTTTTCCTTTGGTGTCAAACTCGGCCTTCACGAAACCGGTGCCTCCAACGGGAATGGGTTCCCGTGTCCAGTCTGGCACTGTGCATCCGCAAGATGGTTGCGCAGTCTGAACGATAAGTGGCGCAGAACCTGTGTTTTTAAATTTGTAGGTGTACGATACTTTTTGTCCTTCGGTCACCACACCAAAATCATGATCCATATTTTCAAATTCAAGTACAGGCAATGGGCCCTCAGGTTTTTGATCGGCAGCCGGAGTTACGGCAGGCGTTGGGTTTGGGGTTGTGGTTGAAGGATTTTTGCCACCCTCTAATTGCGAGAGCCGGCTTTCCAATTCAGCGATTCTTTTTTCAGCAGCTTTATCGCGACACGATATAAGAGCACCTATTAAAGTCAGCGCTACAAAGATGTTTCTTGTTGTTTTCATTTTTACTTCTCGTTTATACAATTTAAAAATAAATATCTGATGATTTAATTCCGGTTGCCCGGTCCGTTTAACAAACCACTAACTTTTTTTGTTTCCCCTGATTTGCGCCAGCAGTTCGTCCACATCTTCCAAAAGTTTTTCGGCCTTGTCTTTAGCTTCAGAAACCACTTTGCCTGATGGCGTTTTGGCGCCTGAACCAGTGGCCGTGAAGGGCACTTCCTTGCCGTCTACAATGCCGTTAATAAAATCTTCCAGCATTTTCTTGTATTTGTCCAGCCGGAATGAAAACTTCTCGCGCGTGTTCGAGCCTTTATCGGGCGCGTAAAGCACCCCGAGGATTGCCCCCACAGCCGCCCCGGCTAGAAAAGCCGCCATTGCATTGCCCTTTTTGCTCATAGATCAAAATTGATTAGGGATGGCAAAGGTAAAGCATTTATCAATTTCCAATGCTTTGAGTACTAATTTTTGATGGTTTAGTTGGGGTCAATCTGTTTGAAAATTTTTTATATTTGAATAATGGAAAAAGTTTTAGAGGTCGGAAATATTAGAATTAAGGCCAGTTCTGCTAAAGATAAGCAAGGAAGGAGTGGTTATTTCATTGCTGAAGCAGATTTAAGGGGCAACAAAAACGCCCGTTATGTTGCCTATAAATCCAAGGTGAGCAGGCATAAAAAACCGGTCAAAGAATCCGTGGTTAATGAAGCCCTGAAAGAAATGCGTCAGTATGTTGATGGAAAATTAAAGGTTCGGCCCATTGATGAGTTCCTCAAAACCCTTTAATGTTTCTTCCCTTCCCAGGTTTGAAAAAGAACTGGCCAAAATTATTTCTAAATACCCGGCATTTCGGCTGGAGTTTGACAATTTTAAAGAGACGCTAAAAAACAATCCGGAACAAGGCAATCATTTAGGTTCAGGTGTTTATAAGGTTCGTCTTGAGATTCCAGGAAAACCGGCAGGTAAAAGCTACGGTGCAAGGGTTATTCAAGCAATCTTTACTGTTTCGAATGAGGTTTTGTTGATGCTTATTTATGATAAGAGCGACATCAGGAGTTTAACGAAAGCTCAAGAAGCTGAATTCCGGAAATTGGCCAATGAATTACGCGAGCAAAGAAAGGCGAAACGGAAAAATTAAAATTAGGGCACCTCTAAAAACTAATAATGGAACGCAGATGACGCAGATGATTATGATAAATTATGATTTTATCAGCGATAATCTGCCCAATCAGTGTCATC